>JAZBOD010000320.1:0-12414 GCA_036350955.1 Desulforhopalus sp.
CCTGGTGGTCTCCAATGTCGGGGCAACCGTACTGCTGGTCCCCCTCTGCATGGCTATGGCGGTGGCCCGGGGGAGCGATCCTCGGCTGGCGGCGATGCTGGTTGCCTTAGCAGCGTCAAACAGTTTTATCCTGCCAACCCATCAGGTTAATGCCCTGATTATGCGTCCTGGAGGGTACCAGACCAGAGATTACCTGCGCACTGGAGCCGGGATGACTGTCCTCTTTCTGGTGGTTCTCATCAGCATGCTGGTCTTGTTTTACTAAAATGGACCTACCGATTTTTTTTATAGGTAAATCAGTTTGCCAACCCTGCTCAGACTGCCTGGACTTACCTCCAGCTGCGGCGCTTCGGCCTTCTCGTCAGGCTGAAGAGGCCGGGCCTTTCGCGATGCAGCTTCCTGCAAGCCCAGGCAATCTGAAGAGCGCCGGTGGTAAACTTTCTTTGTTCAACAGGGGATATTGAAAATTATTGGTTGTGACGTGGGAGTTTTTTGAGGGAGGATCGGTTCCATGCCAAACAGTACGTACACCGTAAGCACCTTCCGCGGCGATTTCTTCGGCGGCCTCACCGCCGGGGTGGTCGCCCTGCCACTGGCTCTGGCCTTTGGTGTTGCCAGCGGTTTTGGCGCCACAGCCGGCCTCTACGGCGCGATTGCCGTAGGTCTCTTTGCCGCATTGTTCGGCGGCACCCCCTCCCAGGTCTCCGGGCCGACCGGGCCGATGACCGTCATCGTTGCCGCCGCCGTCACCAGTCTGGCGGGCAATCTCCAGGCGGTTTTTGCGGTGGTGCTGATCGCCGGGATCCTCCAGATCATTTTCGGCATGGTCAAGGTCGGCATCTTTGTCCGCTATATCCCCTATCCGGTAATCTCTGGGTTTATGAGCGGTATCGGGGTGATTATCATCCTCATCCAGCTCCACCCTCTCCTCGGTGCCCCCGGGGTCAGCTCCCCGCTTGATGCCATCCTTCGCCTGCCAGGCGCCCTGGCCGATGTCAAGCTGCTCAGCCTGTTTCTTGCCGGGGTATCCATCGTGCTGGTCTTCTTTACCCCAAAACCGGTTACCCGGTTTATCCCTTCGCCTTTAGTCGCTCTTCTCGGTGGAA
Organism: Desulforhopalus sp.; assembly: GCA_036350955.1. Classification (GTDB taxonomy): domain Bacteria; phylum Desulfobacterota; class Desulfobulbia; order Desulfobulbales; family Desulfocapsaceae; genus Desulforhopalus_A. Next base: position 1,107 of record JAZBOD010000320.1, read on the forward strand.
CCTTTCTGTCGTTGCTGATTGGTCTGCCGGTGGCAACTATTGGGGATATTCCTTCCGGCCTGCCCGATATTGCACTGCCCTGGTTCTCTCTCGAACTTCTCCCCAAAATCATGCCGCTGGCGCTGGCCCTGGCAGTGCTCGGCACCATCGATTCCCTGCTTACCTCGGTGGTTGCTGATTCCATGACCAAAAGCCGACACAACTCCAACCGAGAACTCGTCGGCCAGGGTATCGGCAATATCGCCTCCTCGCTGATCGGCGGCCTGCCTGGAGCCGGGGCGACGATGCGCACCGTGGTCAATATCAAATCGGGCGGTGCTACCAGGGTCTCCGGGATTATCCATTCGCTCTTTCTGATTACCGTCCTCCTTGGCCTTGGTCGCTATGCAGCCCTTATTCCTCTGCCGGTCCTGGCCGGTATCCTGATGAAAGTCGGTACTGACATTCTTGACTACCGCTTCCTCCGCCTGATCAAACGTGTGCCCCGGCCGGACCTCACGGTAATGCTCACGGTCTTTGTCATTACGGTTTTCGTCGATTTGATATTTGCCGTTGGCGTCGGAGTGACCCTGGCCTCACTGATGATCACCTACCGTATCTCCCGGCAGTCGCAGATTGCCGTCGAAGGGGTTCCACACCAGCCATGGCACCGCGATCTGGAAAAAAGCCTCGAAGAGGAGACCGATTTCCGCATCCGAACCCTGTCGGTAATGGGGGCCTTCTTTTTCGGCACCACCGCCAAAATGCAGGAGCAAGTGAGTAAACTGATCGGCACTCAGGTGGTGATCATCAACTGCCTCGACGTGCCGTTTATGGATCTTTCCGGGATATTTGCCTTAAGCGAGATGATCGACCGGCTGAAAAACGAAGGTATCAAGCCGATCCTGGTGGTTCGGGAGGGCGAGGGTATCCGTCGCCAGATGGTCGCCATGGGGTACAGCGACCACCTTGCTCCGGACGGGATCCAGACCGATTACAACGTCGCCCTGCAACTCGCCTGGGAATACCTCAAGGAGAAGTGAGTCGAAGGGCCAAAAAAAACCAACCCGGCCCGGCAAAGGACGAAACCCCAAGGCTAATTTCCGGTGCGCAACCTCTCCCAGTACTGTTGGTAGATGGGTAGGGCCTCACCGACATCACTCTGGAACTCGCCGGCGGCAATCACCTCCCTGGGCGGAAAAATGATCGGGCTGTTGCGCACCTCGTCATCAAGCAGGGGGAGTGCTTCTATCACCGCCGTGGCGTAGCCGTTCTCCTCGACACAGATTTTGGCGATCTCCGGACGCATCATAAAATTGATGAAGATATGGGCATTCTCCGGGTTGCGGGCGGTTTGGGGAATGACAAAACTGTCCACCCAGAGGTTGGCCCCTTCCCGGGGATAGATATAGTCTATTGCCGGGTCCTCCTGTCGGGCCATCCACGCCTCACCGTTCCAGATCATGCCCAGATGGACCTCGCCGGCCAGGTAGGGCAGACGGGGCGAATCGCTGTTGAACAGGAGGACGTTGGGCATCAGTTCCTCCAGCAGCTGGAAAGCCTCTTCAATCTCCTGCGGCTCACGGCTGTTACTGCTGTAGCCCTTGATCTTCAAAGCCATATGGAAGACCTCGCGCATATCGTCCTGGAGGAGCAGCTGCCCCCGGTAACGGGGATCCCAAAGATCCTCCCAGGCATCAACCTCCTCGACCGGGATTACCGCGCTGTTAATACCGATCCCGGTTGAACCCCACATATAGGGCACGGAATAGACGTTACCCGGGTCGTACGGTTTGTCAAGCAACTGGGGATCGAGTCCGGCAAGAGCCGGCAGCTGACCTTTGTCGAGGGGTTGAAGCAACCCCTCCCGACCCATTTTATCAACATAGTAGGTCGAGGGGACCACCACATCGTATCCGTCGCTACTGACCAGCTTCAGTTTGGCATACATCGTCTCATTGCTGTCGTAATTACTGTATACCACCTCAATCCCGGTTTCCTGGGTAAACATCTCCAGGACGCTTTCCGGCAGATACTCCGTCCAGTTGTAAACATAGACCTTCCCCCCGGCCACGACCTGTGCCGCGCTGCCGAGGAGGGCCAAAACCGCTACCAGAAAAATCTTACCGCTTTTCATCGCCTTCCCTCTCCTTCAAAAAAAGCTGACTCAGCAAAACCAGCACCAGCGATAATCCCACCATGATCGTCGCCAGGGCATTCACCTCCGGCTTGACGCCCACCTTGACCATCGAAAAAATTTTCAACGGCAAAACGTCATAGGACGGGCCGGTTACAAATGAGCTGACTATAACATCATCAAGAGACAAGGTAAAGCAGAGCAGCCAGCTTGACAGCAGTGCCGGCCGGAGCAGGGGCAGGACAACCCGACCGAGGAGTTGAAATTCCGAGGCACCGAGATCACGAGCTGCATCAAGAAGATAGGGATCAAAGCCCTGCAGACGGGCCGAGACGGTCACCACGGTGAAGGGCAGGCAAAAGGTTATATGGGCAATGAGCAGTGACCAGAAGCCCAGGGAAACCCCGATTATGATGAACAGCACCAGAAGAGAGATGGCCAGAATGATATCCGGCGCCATCATCAGGGTCATCAGGGTGCCCTGAAAAAGACGACGGCCGGGAAAACGGTAGCGGCTGAAGCCAATTGCCGCCAGCGCACCGATCAGTGTCGCACTGGTTGCCGCGCAGACTGCAATGAGCAGAGAGTGTCGCGCCGCCTCCATCAGGCCTGCATTGCCGGCCATCGCCACGAACCACTGCAGGGTAAAGCCATCCCAGCGCAACCCGTAACGGTTGAGATTGAAGGCGTTGACGATGAGAATTGCTATCGGCAGATAGAGATAGGCAAAGATGCCGAGGAAAAAGAACAGGCGTAGACCGGGTTTCATGAGTCAAGCCGCCTCCGGGCCAACCGGCGCAACACCAGCCAGTAGCCGACCAGCATCAGCGCCATCAGCAGGATCAGCACCACGCTGGTCGCTGAGCCCATCGGCCAGTTCCGGGCATTGAGAAACTGCTGCTGGATGAGGTTGCCGACCAGGATCTGCCGGGACCCACCCAGCAGTGTTGCCACATAGAACAACCCCATGCTGGGAACAAAAACGAGGATGATGCCGGCATAGACCCCGGGCAGGGAAAGCGGCCAGACCACCCGGGTAAAAATCTGGACAAATCCGGCACCCAGGTCCCGTCCGGCCTCGACCAACCGATAATCGAGCTTTTCCAGGTTGGCGTAGAGTGGCAGAATCATAAACGGCAGCATAAGGTAGAGCAGGCCGAGAACCACCGCGGTATCGGTATAGAGCAGGCGCAACGGGGTATCGATGATCCCCGTGGCCAGCAGTGCCTTGTTGAGCAACCCCTGGGTGCCGAGCACCATCCTGATCGCATAGGTGCGGACCAGGGAATTGGTCCAGAAAGGGATCATCAGCAGGACCAGCACCAGAACGCGGGAAGAGCGGCTCAGCCGGGCGGTATACCAGGCGAAGGGGTAACCGAGAAGCAGGCAGAGCACGGTGGTGGTCAGGGCAAAACCGACCGAACGCCAGGTCACTGCGAGGTAGTTCGGGTCAAGGAGTTGCCTGTAGGACTCAAGAGATGGGGCAACCCGAAAAAATTCCACCGGATCCTGGGCGAGAAAGCTGGTCGCGACCAGCAGCAACAGAGGCACAACCCCAAACAGCACCAGCCAGGAAGAGACCAGCCCGATCACCAGTAGCTGTGTACTCCCCCTAATCATCATCCGGCAGGACCACCTCCCAGCCGCGGACCCAGGAGACCCGTACCCGTTCACCGACCCGATAGTCGAAGTCCGGGTCATCCTCATCGAAAAACTCGCAGGCCCGAACCACCCACCCCTCGTCGAGGAGGATGGTGGTGTCAAGGGTCGAACCGCGATAACTCCGTTCGACAATCGCCCCGTGAAAAACCGGCATTCCCTGCTCTACCTCTTCGGCAAGCCGCAGATCTTCAGGACGCAGGAGCAACTGGACCTGCTGTCCGACAGTCAATTGATGCCGGCTCCGTACCGCCAGCCGCTGTTCACCCAGGGCCAGATCGAGGCGACCATCGTTCAGCTGTTCTGCTACCCGTCCGGGGAAAAGATTGATATCGCCAATAAACCTCGCAACATAGAGGCTGTTCGGCTCTTCATAGACTTCACGCGGGGTACCGATCTGGGCAATGTTCCCCTGCTGCATCACCACGACCCGATCAGACATTGAGAGCGCCTCATCCTGGTCATGGGTAACCAGGATGAAGGCAATGCCCAATTCCCTTTGCAACCGCTTCAGCTCAACCTGCATTTCCCGCCGCAACCTGGCGTCCAGAGCCGAAAGGGGTTCGTCAAGCAGCAGCACCCGGGGCCGGTTGATTATGGCCCGCGCCACCGCCACCCGCTGCTGTTGACCTCCGGAGAGCTGGCCGGGGTAGCGTTCGGCAAATCCCTCCATCTTCACCTGGGCCAGGGCTCCCGCCACCTGACTGTGCAGCCCCTGCCCACGAACCCGCCGCAGACTGAGACCAAACGCGACGTTGTCGAAAACCGTCATGTGGGGAAACAGGGCATAGCTCTGAAAAACGGTATTCACCTGACGTTTTTCCGGCGGCAGGCCGAGAATGTCGACACCGTCGAGGAGGATCGATCCCGCCTCGGGGCTCTCAAAACCGGCAATAAGCCGGAGTAGGGTAGTCTTTCCGCAGCCGGAAGGGCCAAGCAGCGTGATAAATTCGCCCTGACCGATTTCTAAGGAGAAATCGGCCAGCACCTGCTGACCGGAAAAAGATTTGCGCAGGCCTGCGACAGAGAGGACGGAATTTACCACCGATACTCCTTAACAATATGATATCATATCTATAGGTTAGACAGATACGAGTACTTCCCGCCCAAACTAGCCGACCGGCCAATCCCTGTCAATTCCTATTTGCCCCACCTTTCAGGCGAAATCGCCGGTGCGCTGACGACGAAAAGATACACCAAGCCTGGAGAAAAGGCCGATCCGCGACACCGGTCGAGCCGGCTGCACCGTTTCCAGTTGACGAAAAGCCCCCCAGCAGGGTAATAAACGGCATTTTGTCCTTTACTTTGTAACCACAGAGCACTTGGGCAACCAGCCATCGGCGACCTTCCCCATAACTGGAAGTCACATTCAAGCATGAAAATTTTCAGTCATGTTCACCAACCTGACCCTGACACTGAGGTCAGCAGACAGCCTGGTTTTGCCTCAAGCTGCATCGCGAAAGGCCCGGCAGGATGGAGAACAGGGCCCAAAGGGTTGTGGACAGGATGTCCACAACCGGCGGCCAGGCCAGGGATGGCCTGTCTGCCGGCCTCTCCAGCCTGACGAATTGGCCGAAGCGCCGCAGCTGGAGGTAAGACCAGGCTGTCTGGGCAAGGTTATTTTCGTATAGGGCTCTTTTCATTTAAATAAAATGCTCTTAAGGAAGCCATCACCATGAAAGCATGTATCGCCCTGGAAGACGGAACCCTTTTTACCGGCCGGTCGTTCACCGGCCACGGCGAAGCCATCGGTGAGATCGTCTTCAACACCTCCCTCAGCGGCTATCAGGAAGTCCTCACCGACCCCTCCTATACCGGGCAAATCGTTACCATGACCTATCCGATGATCGGCAACTACGGGGTCAACCCCGAGGATATGGAATCGGCGTCGATCCACCCGCCGGCATTTCTGGTAAAAGAGTACTGCAACTCCCCATCAAATTTTCGCTCCACCCGCTCCCTGGCCGATTTTCTCCAGGAATTTGGGGTTCTCGGAGTTGAAGGTTTCGACACCAGGGCTCTGGTCCGGCATATCCGTACCCGAGGGGCGATGAAGGGAGTGGTCAGTACCCGCGATCTCGATCCGGCCTCCCTGGTGCAAAAGGCCCGGGAGTGGCCCGGCCTGATCGGTCTCGACATGGTTGCCCGCGTCACCTGCACCGAGCCCTACGGCTGGGCGGATAACCATCCGGTGCCCGGTACCGGTTTCACCACAGCCCAAGGGGGGATAGCCAAACCCTACCACGTCGTTGCTTTTGATTTTGGAATAAAATACAATCAGTTGCGGATCCTTACCGAAAAAGGCTGCCGGGTTCAGGTGGTGCCGGCTACTACCAGCGCGGCAACGGTTCTCGCCATGAATCCGGACGGGATTTTTCTCTCCAACGGCCCCGGTGATCCAGAGGGGGTAGTCGGTGTGGTGGAGACCATCCGTACCCTGCTCGGCAAAATACCGATCTTCGGCATCTGTCTCGGCCACCAGATGCTCGGCCTGGCCTACGGTGGCTCGGCCTACAAACTCAAATTTGGCCACCGCGGCGGTAACCAGCCGGTCAAGGATCTGCTTACCGGACATGTCGAAATAACCTCCCAGAATCACGGTTTCTGTATTGACCCGGCAACTCTGCCGGCAGGCGACGTCGAGGTGACTCACCTGAACCTTAACGACGACAGCCTCGAAGGGATGCGCCATACCCGCTATCCCGCCTTCTCGGTACAGTATCATCCTGAACACGCCCCTGGCCCGCACGACGCACTCTATCTCTTTGACCGTTTTGTCGAGATGATGCGCAGCCACTCTACCAATTAACCAGAGCAGAACGGACCACAAAGACAATGCCGAAACGAACTGATATTCATAAGATTTTGATCATTGGCTCCGGGCCGATTATCATCAGCCAGGCCTGTGAGTTTGACTATTCCGGCGCCCAGGCGGTCAAGGCCCTGAAAGAGGAAGGTTTCCAGGTGGTGCTGATCAACTCCAACCCCGCAACCATCATGACCGATCCGGAACTCGCCGATGCCACCTACATCGAGCCGATCACCCCGGAGTTCGTCGCCAAGGTGATCGCCAAGGAGCGCCCCGATGCCCTGCTGCCGACCCTCGGTGGACAAACCGCCCTCAACACCGCGATCAAGGTTGCCGAACTGGGGATTCTGGAAAAATATGGCGTTGAACTGCTCGCCGCCGATATTGCGGTAATCAAAAAGGCCGAAGGCCGTGAGGAGTTCCGTGACGCAATGCGCCGGATCAATCTCAACGTTCCCGACTCGGTGATCGTTCAGACCATTGGTGCAGCAATGGCTGCCGCCGAGGGGATCGGTTTTCCGATCATCGTCCGGCCAAGCTTTACTCTGGGGGGCACCGGCGGCGGTATCGCCTACAACCGTCAGGAACTCGAAGCTCTCTGCACCTCCGGTCTCGATCTATCGATGACCACCGAGGTGATGCTCGAACGGAGTCTGCTCGGCTGGAAGGAATACGAACTTGAGGTGATGCGCGACAAAAATGATAACGTGGTGATCATCTGTTCCATCGAAAACATCGATGCAATGGGGGTTCACACCGGGGACAGCATCACCGTCGCTCCCGTCCAGACCCTCACCGACCGGGAGTATCAGACGATGCGCGATGCGGCTATCGCCATCATGCGCGAGATCGGGGTCGAGACCGGCGGATCTAATGTTCAGTTTGCCGTCAATCCGGCCGACGGGGAGCTGATGGTGATCGAAATGAACCCGAGGGTATCGCGGAGTTCGGCCCTTGCTTCGAAAGCCACCGGTTTTCCGATCGCCAAAATCGCCGCCAAACTCGCGGTAGGCTATACCCTGGACGAGTTGAAAAACGATATCACCCGCGAGACCCTGGCCGCCTTTGAGCCAAGCATCGACTACTGCGTGGTGAAGATCCCCCGCTGGACCTTTGAGAAGTTTCCCGAAGCCGACGATATCCTGACTACCTCGATGAAATCGGTGGGGGAGACCATGGCCATCGGCCGTACCTTCAAGGAGGCTTTTCAGAAGGCGATGCGCTCTCTGGAAACCGGCCGGTTCGGTTTTGGGGGAGACGGGATAAAGCCTCTGACCCATCTTGACCAGGAGGACCTGGAACAGGGCCTGCGGGTCCCCAACTCACAGCGGATCAGCCAGATCCATGAAGCACTCCACCGGGGAATGCCGATTGCCGCCATCGCCACGCTGACCGGCATCGACCCCTGGTTTCTCCAGCAGTTCGCTCAGCTGGTGGTCACCGAAAAGGAGATAGCCGCCCGCGGTTTTCAAGGGCTTGACCAGGAATTTTTGCGCATGGTCAAAGAACTGGGCTTCTCCGACAGGCAACTGGCCTTTCTCACCGGAACCTCCGAAGACGACATTCGCCAGCGCCGGAAGAAAAACGGGATCGTCCCGGTATACAAACTGGTCGATACCTGCGCCGCCGAATTTGCATCGTTTACCCCATACTTCTACTCAACCTACGAAGAGGAAAATGAGGCGGTCGCCAGCAGCGGGAAGAAGATTATCATCCTCGGCGGTGGCCCCAACCGGATCGGCCAGGGGATTGAATTTGACTACTGCTGCGTGCATGCCGCCTTTGCCCTGCGTGAACTCGGCGTCGAATCAATCATGATCAACTCCAACCCGGAAACCGTCTCCACCGATTACGACACCTCCGACAAACTGTTTTTTGAGCCCCTTACCAGGGAGGATGTCCTCAACATCATCGACCAGGAGCAACCGGACGGGATCATTGTCCAGTTTGGCGGACAGACTCCACTCAACCTTGCCGTGCCCCTTGCCGAGGCCGGGGTGAAAATTGTCGGCACTCAGCCCGATGCCATTGACCGGGCCGAGGACCGCAAGCGGTTTCAGCAGTTTCTGCAGAAACTCGATCTCCGTCAGCCGGAAAACGATACCGCCCACACCCTCGAAGAGGCTCTGGCCGTGGCGGAACGGATCGGCTACCCGGTGGTGGTCCGGCCCTCCTATGTGCTCGGTGGCCGGGACATGCGTATCGCCTATGATCAGCAGGGAATCCGTGATTTCATGGTCGCCATCGGCGGTACCCGTCAGGAGCACCCGGTACTGATTGATAAATTTTTAAAGGATGCCATCGAAGTGGATGTCGATGCGATCAGTGACGGAGAGCAGACCATTATCGGTGGAATCATGGAACATATCGAGGAGGCGGGAATCCACTCCGGCGACTCCTGCTGCGTCCTGCCCCCGCACAGTCTCTCCGCTGAACTGATTGAGGAGATCAAGGATGCCAGCCGGGCAATGGCCGAGGAACTTGGGGTTATCGGGCTGATGAACATCCAGTTTGCCGTCAAGGATCAACAGCTCTACGTCCTCGAGGTCAACCCCCGGGCATCAAGGACCGTCCCATTCGTCAGCAAGGCTACTGGCGTCCCACTCGCCAAACTGGCCACCAAGGTGATGCTCGGCGCCCGGCTTGCCGATCTTGGCCTGACAGAAGAGGTGACTATCCGTCACTGGGCGGTCAAAGAGGCGGTCTTCCCCTTTGACCGCTTCCAGAAGGTTGATACCCTGCTCGGCCCGGAAATGAAATCGACCGGGGAGGTCATGGGGATCGACGACAACCTCGGCCTGGCCATTGCCAAATCCCAACTTGCCGCCGGCACCCGAATACCCGCTACCGGAAATGTTTTTATCAGTGTCCGGGACAGTGACAAAGAGGCCATCGTCCCTGTGGCCAAAGCCCTGGCCGATCTCCAGTTCACCATTTTTGCCACGACCGGCACCGCCGACCATCTCACCCGGGCCGGGGTCGACTGCATGCTGATCAACAAGATTTCCCAGGGGCGGCCACATATCCTCGACAAGATACAGGATCGGCAGATTGCCTGGGTGATCAACACCTCACTCGGCCGCCGTACTACCGAAGATTCCTACAGCATCCGCCGGGCCGCCCTCGACTACCATATTCCCTACACGACCACCGCCAGCGGTGCCGCGGCCCTGGTCAAAGGTATCCGCGAACTGCGCAACAATGAGCCCGGGGTTCAGCCGGTTCAATACTTTACCCGCACTCCAGGTCTCTGAACCCCTCCCACAACCACGGGGGGGCGGGGAATATAGCTACATTGACGAAATGCCCGGTGAAAAACCTGAGGAGTGCACTCCTCAGGTACGAAAAAGGCGACGACAGGAGAAAATAGTGCACTTACCGGCTCGACATTTTTCCCGGCGAGGTTTACCTTTACGCTGGACGTGGGTTAACCGGCAACAGCTAGCCGGAAAGCCCAGAGCTGCTCTTTCCCGATGAAGACCTTAATCAGACGACAACTGTTGCCAGCCAGGGATCTGCTCGTACAGCAGGCCGGCTGGTGTAATCACTGGCAAACGACAATCAGTACGAGCTGACCAGGAGCCACCGGAGGCCTCTTTGAACACTTTCTATAAAAACCTGAGTATGTGGCTGGTGATTGGTTTGACCATGATCCTCCTTTTCAACCTCTTCAACAAACCCCAGACAACAACAACTCAGCTGACTTACAGCGAGTTCATGTCGAGCGTTGAGCGAAAGGCGATCACCAGGGTAACCATCAGCGGCGACATGATCACCGGTGTTCTCCAGGACGGCAAACCCTTCCACACCATCTACCCCACCAGTGACCGGGAGATGGTCTCCCTGCTCCGGGAAGCCGGGGTAGACATAACCGTCAAGGAGGCGCAGAAGGACTCCTGGCTGATGACCATTTTTGTCTCCTGGTTCCCGATGCTCCTGCTGATTGGGGTATGGATCTTTTTCATGCGCCAGATGCAGGGGGGCGGCAAGGGGGGTGCACTCTCCTTTGGCAAAAACCGCGCACGGCTCACCGAACAAAGTAACAATAAGGTGACCTTTGCCGATGTCGCCGGGATTGACGAGGCGAAGGAAGAACTTGAAGAGATTGTCGATTTCCTCAAAGACCCCGGAAAATTTACGACCCTCGGCGGGAGGATTCCTACCGGGGTGCTCCTTGCCGGTGCCCCGGGCACCGGTAAGACCCTGCTCGCCAAGGCGATAGCCGGCGAGGCCGATGTGCCGTTTTTCTCGATTTCCGGTTCTGACTTTGTCGAGATGTTTGTCGGTGTCGGCGCTTCCCGGGTGCGGGACATGTTCGCCCAGGGGAAAAAGAACGCCCCATGCATTATCTTCATCGACGAGATCGACGCCGTTGGCCGTCATCGTGGCGCCGGCCTTGGCGGTGGTCACGACGAACGGGAGCAGACCCTCAATCAGCTCCTGGTCGAAATGGACGGCTTTGAGACCAATGACGGGGTAATCATCGTTGCCGCCACCAACCGGCCAGATGTCCTCGATCCCGCTCTGCTCCGCCCGGGCCGCTTTGACCGACAGGTCGTCGTCCCAGTCCCCGATGTTGGCGGGCGCAAGAAAATTCTTGAGATCTATGCCAAGAGGACCAAGATGTCCCCGCTGGTCGACCTTGATGTCCTTGCCAGGGGGACGCCGGGCTTTTCCGGAGCCGACCTGGAAAATCTGGTCAACGAGGCGGCGCTGATGGCCGC
>JAZBOD010000321.1:0-2282 GCA_036350955.1 Desulforhopalus sp.
AAGAGGGCCTGAAACATCCGGGCTCACACAAGATCATCCATTGATTCGCTCAGGGGAAGACTACGCCGCTTTCTGGCAACAGCATGCGGCCGGGGGATCGACTCCGGCCGGAGCGGTCCCTGCGCATGCCCTTTCCTCCACAACGCAAATCATCTCCACAGAGCAACTGCCCCAGGTCTGGCAACAGGCCAGCTGGGTTCGGGTGATAGAGATCTTTGATTTGACAGTAGACCCTAAGCGGGGTCGCCGGGATGATGAAATCTGGATCAAATCACCCTTTACGCAAGAAGAGAAAGCATCGATGCACGTCAGCTTGACGGAGAACATTTTCCACGACTTCAGCAGCGGCAAAGGTGGGGGCATCATGCAATTTTGCCGGGAGATGTTGCGCCGGCAGGGCCGGGAACTGACTATGTTCGAGGTGGCTCAATGGATGGTGGCCGAAGGGATCTCTACGGTAAATAATCCCCGGAGCCAATCTGTGTTCGGGAAGCGCCATCAGCGGAAAGGGGCGGCAAAAGCTGAACCGGTGTCTTCGGAAAACACCAATCCCGCCATCGAGGTCGATCTGCGTCGTTATCTGCGTTCGGATCATCCGGAATTAGACCGTCGGGGCATATCGGCCGCCACCTGCCGGTATCTGGGGTGCGGATTTCTGCCTCAACGGTCGTGGGCAAAGACGGCATCCCCCCTCAACTCCCGGCTGGTGTTCCAGATTCGTGGCCTCAGAGAAAACGGCCACAGCCTTCAGCCGGTTATTCTCAGTCATGTTGGACGGGCGCTGAGCCGGGAGCAAGAAGACTGCGATGGAAAATACTGGAGTTATCCGTTTCGAAAAGGCTGGGAAATCTATAACCAGGATCAAATCCTGCTGGATGAAGAGGCTTGGCGTCAAGCGAGCAAGTTTGGCCTGATCCTGGTGGAAGGATTTTTTGACGTGGCCAAGCTGGTGGAAGCCGATTGCCGCAATGTCGTGGCGTTGATGGGAAGCGCCATCTCCGCAGAACAGATCGATCGATTGGCGTGGATCCATGCCCGCGTTCGGTTTCCTCGTATTCTGGTGTTTCTGGATCGAGACCCGGCAGGGCAGAACGCAGCTCGGCAGGTCCGGGAAAGGCTCTGGCGCCACGGCCTCCCTGTGACCGTGTTTGACTGGGATCAGTTGGCGCCCTGGAATGCTCAAGCAGCCGAACCTATTGCGGACTCTATCCAGGACCCGGCAGACATGTCCGTGGAGCAGCTTCGCACCCTACGCAAGCAAGGAATAATTTGAACAAAACCAGGCAGTAGGATGGAAAAGGAAATAAGGAGGAGATGAACCCATGAACATGTCACTTGCGGAAATCGAAAGACATCTCAAAACTCTCCGGCTCAATGGCATGATCGCTACGCTTGAAAGCCGCATCATCCAGGCCAATCAGGGCGCCTCTTTCACAGAGGTGCTGGCATGCCTTGTTCAGGACGAGTTGGATTACCGAAAATCCCGCCTCATTGAAACACGCTTCAAGGCCTCCGGCCTCAGAGAACACCCCAGCCTGACGGAGTTCGATTGGGGCTTCAACCCAAAACTACCCAAAAAGGAAATCTATGAACTGGTGAGCGGAAAATTTATTCGGGACGGTCACGACGCACTGCTGATCGGGTCGCCGGGAACAGGAAAAAGCCAAATCGCCAAGACAGTCGCCAACGCCGCCATTCTCGCAGGCTATAAAGTCATCTACCGGGAAGCCCACAGCTTTTTCGAGGACCTCTTCGAAGCCACTCAACTTAAACGCAGAAAAAAGATCAACAAGCTCTTCTCCGAAACCGACCTGTTGGTCATCGATGACTTGTTCCTGCGCAAAAAACTGCCCGAACAAGCCGCGGATGATCTCCTGGATGTTACACTGAATCGGTACTCCTCCAGAAAAAGTACGCTCATTACCTCGAATCGACCCCTCGAAGATTGGGGCAGGCTCCTCAGAGATAATGCCGCATCTTCGGCTATCCTCGATCGCCTCCTGCATCGGGGTCATTTGCTTAAGTTCGAGGGAAAAAGTTATCGCCTCAAGGAGGCGGCCACCCGTTTGGCAGAAAACAAAAGAAAAATACTGGATGAAAAAGGAAAGACTATGGATCTTTCTCCTGAAGATTAGTACACTAACTTCACTCTGTCGCCGGGGTATTTTGACCCGGCCACAAGTGGGGTATTTTCAAGTGGCCATCGGGGCATAGGGGAATACTAGCGATATACCACCAGTACCTTCCATAAAATCATTATTACGGCCGTTTGGTTTGACGTA
>JAZBOD010000322.1:0-29290 GCA_036350955.1 Desulforhopalus sp.
AGCCCCATCCCCCGCCCGGTAAATTTGGTGGTGAAAAATGGGTCAAAAAGCTTTTCCATATCGCCTTTGGCAATCCCGCAACCGTCGTCAGTCACTTCAATGCAGGCATAGCTGGGTTCGCTCGGCCGCCAGTCCAGAGGATAGCGGTGTCGGCCGGCAATTTTACCGGGACCGACGGCATAGACCGCCACCCGCACGGTCCCGGCCTCCTCACCGATAGCTTCCCAGGCGTTGACGAGAAGGCTCGAGAGAAGCTGCTCAACCGCTTCGTGGCTGGAGAGAACCAAAGGCCCCTCCTCCGGCAGATCGGTAATGGTGGCAATATGTTCCGGTTTTGCCCGCATCAGCCAGGTAACCTGGCGGGCGCAGAGACCGGCCAGATCGAGAGTCTCTTTTTCTCCGGCAGAGTGCCCGAGATAGGTAAGCATCGCCCGGCTTAACTCGGACGCCTTCCAGGCCGCCTGTACCGAATCACGCAGACATTTTGCCTCCTGACCCTCGACAATGGTGTCGCTGAGGATCTCCAGGTTGCCGAGAACTACTGCGAGCATATTGTTAAAATTATGGGCGATTGCTCCGGCCATTCGTCCAAGGCTTTCGGCTTTGGCCAGCTGATTCACCTGGGTCTGCAACCGCTGCTGCTGCTTTTCCAGCTGCCGGCGTTCGGTTATATCACTGACGATGACAAAGATTTCGTCTTCCCTCTGTTGCGAAGCACTCTCCAGCCGTTGCAGTTGGGTCGCTGCCAGACTGACAATCAACCGGGTGGCAGTGTCCGCACCGATACGCACCTCGATGTGTTTTTCGGCAGGGCTCTTAAAAAAGGACTTCAGCCTGGCCAGAAAAATCCGCTGATCATCGGCGACCAGGAACTCGACAAAGGGTTTACCGGTAATCGCCCCTGCGGCACCCTCTTTTCCTACCATCTCGGCAAAGGTGGCATTAGCCTGTTTGATGATCCCCACCCGGTTGAGCACAACATAACCGACCGGGGCGTTGTGATAGAGCTGCATATACCGGGTCCGGCTCTCTTCGAGGGCGTTCTGAGAGTTGCGCAACTCCTCATTCTGCAACTCCAGTTCGATTTGGTGGACCTGCAATTCATGGAGGAGCTGACGGTACTCTTTTGATACGGCATCCTCGGCCAAACCCTTGTTCGCCTGAAGTGCTGCCTCCGCCCTGGCCCGGAGATTTTGACTTTTCTGATTGAGGCAATTCATGATTCTCTTCTCTACGTGCTAACCCAAATACTTCGGACTCTATCAACCGGGACCACTACCGCCCCCGGATGCCAATAAAGTCCGCCGATCGGTAATGTCTTCAAACGTGGAATAGACTTCATAGGGCCCTTGGTAACCATCCCGGAACTGCGGACTGGCGCTGACCAGAATCCATCGGGGAGTGGCAAATGAGGAGCTGTGTACCCCCATGACAAAGCCAAAGACCGGTTTGCCGCTGCGCAGGGCGACCATCGCCGGATGCTCATCTCCGGGAAGATCGCTGCCATCCTCCCGAATCGCCCGCCAGCGCGGATCATCAGAAGTTATTCCCCGCATCTGCGCCAGGCTCATACCAAGAATCCGCTCTGCCGCCGGGTTGGCGGCCACAATTTTCCCTGCACGATCCTGATACACCACCCCCTGGGCCATTGTTTCAAAGAGGGTGCGGTACTGGCGTTCGCTCTCTTCAATCTCCTGGCGCATCAGGACCCGATCACTGATATCTTCATGGGCCACTACCGCATGTTTGTCGGTGTAGCCGGTCAGCCGGGTAACCCGGCCCATGAACCAGCGCTGTTCATCCGGGCTGTGGCAGGGGTATTCCAAACTGAAATCGGTGACCTGCCCCTCAAGAACTGCCCGGATACCTTCGGCGAACTGCCGGGCGATCTCGCCATCATGTCCGGTTGCCCTGGCGCAGACCGACAAGTAGTTGCTCCCCTCACCGAGGGCCGCAGGCGCAAGATCACCAGATGCTCGCCGGTTTTTCGCAGCAAATTCCCGCCAGGCATTGTTGACCGCGACAATAACTCCGTGTTGATCAATCACACAGATATGGGAGCTCAGCGAATCGATCACCGCGAGGATAAACTGGCGGGAACGGCGCAGGGCATCTTCCGCTTCAATCCGGTCGGTGACATCCTCAAAACTCACCGCCAGCCGGCCTTCGGCAAGGCGAAAGGCGCAAATCCGGTACACTCCGGAAAACTGCCCGTCATCATAGCGGAAGTTTTCCAGACTGCACACCTCACCGGTCTTCACCACATCGCGAAGCCGGGCAGTGAGACCGAGTTTCTCCGCAGCCGGCCAGATCTCATCAAAGGTTTTCCCCGCCCACTTCTCCGTACTGATCCCGGTCATCCGTTCCGCCTCCGGGTTACTGCTCTCCAGCACCAGCTGTCCCTGCTCGTCTGTCCGGTAGAGCAGCAGTCCGGCCGGAATATATTGGCTGATATCTTCGGTGTTCTTCCGGCTGTTGGCCAGGCTTGACTTGGCCGTCCGGGCATCGCTGATATCGATGAAGGTCAGCACCACCCCGGAATAGGCGCTGGGGCCAATCGAATAGGGCAAGGCCCGCACCAGATACCAGCGCCCACCTTCGGCCTGGATCTCCTCTTCGTAGGGGATATTGTTCTCCTTCACCGCACGAATCATCTCCAGCGGATCAAAATCGAGCAGGCGATGGGTGATATGGGTCAGCGGACGGCCGATATCTTTTTCCAGAATATGGAAAATTTTCGTAACTTCCGGGGAAAACTTCCGGATCTCAAGATCTTCATCGAGCAGCAGGGTACCGATCCGCGAGCTGGTCAACAGATTATCGACGTCGTTATTGAGCTCGGTCAGCTCGATAATCTTGTTCTGGTGTTCGGCATTGACGGTATAGAGCTCTTCATTGGTTGACTGCAGCTCCTCATTGGTGCTCTGCAGCTCCTCGTTACTGGCCAGCAGCTCCTCATTGGTTGCCTGCAACTCCTCGTTGGAGGTCTCCAACTCCTCGATGGTCGCCTGGAGGTTCTCCCGGGCAAACTGCAGCTCCTGCTCAAGGTCGGCGATCCGCTGCTGCACCTCCGCCCCGGCATCGTAAACGATCGGGGTATCACCGGTTACCGGCCGGGACTCGATCTCTTCGAAAAAGACCACCACCAGCGCTTCATGCCCTTTAAGCTCCGGCAGGGGCCTGATCCGGATCCGGATATTGCGGTCTTCGTTGCGGTGCTGCAGACGGATATTGGTATAGGAGAGCTCCTCGCCGCTGCGGAACACCTTTTGCACCCCGGTGGTCAGGGGGATTGCCAGATCACGGGCGGCGAGTTTGGCGATATCGTATTCCACCGGCCCGGAGGGAATTTTGAAAAACCCGTCGCTGTTGCCGACGATATGGACGATCTGCAGGCGCTCGTTGACGATCACCGAAAGCGGCAGATAGTACTCGGCGGCCATTTCCAGGTACTGCCGGACCACCATATTCCCTTCGGCATCCGCGATCCGCCGGTCACGGTTATGCGCGGAAAAAAGCGGTCGGGGAATACCCCGCTCACCCCGCTCCCGCACTTCCAGTTCCTGTCGAAGCGGCTGCGCCTTGCCCCGGGAACGGAAAATCTTCCCCTTCTGGTGGAGGACCTCGAAGCAATCCCCCATTTCGCCGATACTCTCACTGCTGCCGAGAAAGAGCAGACCTTCTGGATTGAGGGAAAAGTTGAACATCGAAAAGACCTTCTGCTGCAGCACCGGCTGCAGGTAGATCAGCAGATTACGGCAGGAGATCAGATCAATGTTGGTAAAGGGTGGATCCTTGATCAGGTTGTGCTGGGCAAAAACCACCATCTCCCGGATGTGCCGGGCGATCTGCAGTTTTTCCTCCTTGTGGTAAAAATATTTGCCCATGATCGTCGGTGGCAGATCACCGGCGATACTCTCCGGATAGATCCCGGTACTGGCGGTGACGATCGCCTCCCGGTCGATGTCGGTGGCAAAAATCTTGATATCCCGGCTGATCGCCAGCTTTTCCATGGCCTCCTTGAGCAAAATGGCCAGGGTGTACGCCTCCTCACCGGTGGAACAACCCGCTACCCAGCAGCGGATCTCCCGGTTCTTCAGCCGGGTGAGCAGAGTGGGCAGCCACTTTTCTTCCAGTTCCTGCATCGCCTCCGGATCGCGAAAAAAGCTGGTCACCCCGATCAACAGATCCCGGTACAGGGCGATGACCTCACCGGGATAGCTCTGCAGGTAACGCACATACTCCTCAAAGTCACCCAACTGGTTCACCGACATCCGCCGCTCGATCCGCCGGGTTATGGTACTCGGCTTGTAGTGGGTAAAATCGACTTTGGTTTTGTCACGTAATTCAGCAAAAAGCCGGGTCAAGGCATCGGCGTCCTGCAGGAGCAGGTCGGCCTGTCTCTTCCCGGAGATATATGGATGCGAAACATAGGCAAGCAGCTGCCCAGGCATCTTGTCGGGAGCAAGGATAAAGTCGGCTACCCCGGTGGAAATCGCCGCCCGGGGCATACCGTCAAATTTGGCGGTCGACTCATCCTGAACCATGACCATCCCACCCATTTCCTTGATCGCCCGGACACCGCGGGTTCCGTCACTGCCGGTTCCCGAAAGGACAATGGCGACGGTCTTGTCTCCCTGATCTTCGGCGAGCGAGCGAAAAAAGATATCGATCGGCAGGTTGATCCCCTGGTTCACCTCTTTGTCGTTGAGCACCAGCCGGCCATGGAAGATGGTCAGATTTTTCTTGGGCGGGATGAGATAGACCGAGTTGGCCTGGACCTCCATGCCGTCTTCAGCACGGTAAACCGGCATGGCGGTCTTTTTTGAGAGCAGTTCCACCATCAGGCTTTTGTAATCGGGGGAGAGATGCTGAATGACGATAAAGGCCAGGTTGCTCTCGGGCGGCATGTTGACGAAAAACGCCTCGAGGGCTTCGAGCCCACCGGCGGAAGCGCCGATACCGACATAATGACTGGGCTGCAATGACTCTTTCTGGTCGATTCCGCTGGTCACAGGTTCACCTCACTCCTCGTACGCCACGCCCAACCGGGCCGGCATCTTCTCCGGTCGCTGTGCTTTGCAACAGAATGTCAGCGCTCTCCGGCAGATTGTCAATGTCATCGTTATAATTGGTTTACTTGCCTGGCCGACAAATGGCAGATGAAAAAAGTATACAACAGATCACCTGCAAAAACCAGCAGCACCAATGGCCTCTCGGACTGCACCCTTCGGCCTGGCAACATATCCCCCAGCAGAAGCGGGCTGCCACCGGCAAACCAAGCGCGGTGCCCCCCTCTTCCAAGAGCGGGGATGAGTACCTGCAGCAATTTTTTCCAAGAAAAAAGCAACGGGTTACAAATAACCATAAACATGTTAAGATATCGACATGTATATTAAAAATTTTCAGCATCCAGCTCTTTTTATTGACGAACTGACCATGGCTTCAGGGGAGAGCTGGTGCCTTTATGGCAAAAATCGTTCGGGAGTCGATGCTCTGGTCGATCTGTTCTCCGGCCATTTGACTGCCTTCTCCGCTGACGCCCTGGTTCTGCCTGAGGGGTGCGGCGTCCTCTCGTTCCGGTTGCAGCAGGAGCGTTTCGAAGATGAACTTCGCCAGGATGACAGCGATTATCTCGACCACCTCGACCCAGGAACTCCGGTACGGGAATTGCTGACCCTGCCAGAGCAGCAGATCCCACTGCTGCAGAGTTTTGCCATGGAACAGACTCTTGAGTTGGGCTACCGCCAACTCAGCTCCGGGCAGAGCCGAAAGCTGCTTTTGCTCCAGGAACTGACCCGTGGCGCCACCGGCCTGATCCTGCAAAACCCTTGCGATGGCCTGGATACGGCAAGCTGCCGGGAACTCAACCGGGTGCTGAAAAACCTCTCGCAAAAAACTCCTTTCCTGCTCATTGTCGTCAATGATCCTGAGGATATTCCCGATTGGTGCAGCCACCTCGCGGTCTGCTCCGACGGCAGATTGGCGATGGCCGGCCCCCGGCAACAGGTCGCGGACAAACTGGCCGGGCTGGAGCACCGCCAGCCGGCAAAAAGCCCCCCCGCCGCCTTGTTGGATCAGGAGAGGAGGCAGGCGGAAGGTAATCAAGAGCTGGTCTCTCTAACCGGGGGATATGCGGCCTACAGCGACCGGACCATCTTCAGCGGAGTCGACCTGCATATCCACTGTGGCGAGCACACCCTGATCACCGGCCGCAACGGCTGCGGCAAGTCCACCCTGCTCGAGATGCTTACCGGCGACAACCACAACTGCTACCGTAACCGGCTGAAGATATTCGGCAGGCAGCGAGGGAGCGGCGAGTCGATCTGGCAGGTAAAACAGCAGATGGGCATAGTCTCTCCGGCACTGCACCGCGATTACCGCGTTGCCGGCAGCGCCCTGGCCGCAGTCCTCTCCGGGCTTCATGACACCATCGGTCTCTACCGGCGGCCTTCACCGTCAGCCGTCCGCACTGCCGCCGCCTGGCTTGAATGGCTGGGCCTGGCCGACCTGGCCACGGTTCCTTTTCGCCGGCTCGCCTTTGCCGAGCAGCGCCTGGTCCTTATCGCCCGGGCCCTGATCAAGGCCCCGAAGCTGCTCATCCTCGACGAGCCCAGTCAGGGTCTTGATCGCGCCAACCGCCTTGCCTTACTCGACCTTCTTGACAACATTGCCCGGGAAAGACTCGCCACCATTATCTTCGTCAGCCACCGCCTCGACGAGCATCGGCCCCTCTTTCGCCAGCATCTTCACCTCGACGACCACTGCACTGCAACCCCTTCCACCACTGAGGTATTCCATGACCAGTGACGAACTGACCAAAAGAAACTTTCTCGATGAAGTCTACCGGCAAACCGATGGCGACCCATCAGCCCAGGTATCAATGTACGAGGCCGGCGCGGCAATCGGTCTTGAAAAAAGCGGTGCCGGACTTCTCGCTGAAGGGCTGATGGTCGAGGGCCTGGTAGAACTGCGCACTCTTGCCGGGGGCATCAGCATTACCGACGAGGGGATGGCCTGCCTGGGATATTCAGCCCGGGGTTCATCCGCCTCCACGGAACCGCAGCTCAGCACCGGGGAACTTCTCACCCAGGAGGATCGGGATCTGCTCGCCAAGCTCAACGTGGCGATACACGCGGCAGTGAGCAGCCGGCAACTGGACTATGCCCTGATTGAGGAACTGGTCATCGATCTGAAAACCATCGAGGTCCAGCTCCTCTCACCCCGAGCCAAGACCATGATTATCCGAGAAGTGCTGCGTTCCCTGCAGACTGCCTTGACCGGGGTTGACCCGGTCCTGGCCGGCAAACTGGGCCGACAGCTGTGAGCCTTTTTTCCCAATGGATTCTGGAGAACACTCATGAAAACTCTCGGTCTGCTCGGTGGGATGAGCTGGCAATCCACCAGCCAGTACTACCAACTCCTTAACCAAGGGGTTGCCGCCCGTTTAGGCGGTCTCCACTCGGCGGCGATCATCATGGTCAGCGTTGACTTTGCCCCAATCGAAAAGCTGATGCGCGCCAGGGAGTGGTCGGCCTGCAGCGAGCTGCTGGTTACGGCGGCAATAAGGGTCGCTGAGGCAGGAGCCGATGTACTGCTGCTCTGCACCAATACCATGCACAAACTCGCACCGGAGATCGAGGCGGCAGTCGCCATCCCTTTTCTGCATATCGCCGACGCCACCGGGGAGAAGATCACTGCGGCCGGCTTGAAACGGGTAGGCCTACTCGGCACCCGCTTTACCATGGAAGAGGAATTTTACCGCAAGCGCCTTGAACAGCGTTTTGGCCTCAGCGTAACCATTCCGGACAAAGCGGAGCGACAGCTGGTCGACCGGGTGATCTTCACCGAACTCTGCCGGGGGGAGATACGTGCCGCCTCAAAAACTGAGTATCTGCGCATCATCGTCGGACTTGCCGACCAGGGGGCGGAAGCGGTGATTGCCGGCTGCACCGAGATCACCATGCTGGTCAGCCCGGAGGAGTCTCCCCTGCCCCTTTTCGACACCACCCGGCTCCATGCCGAACATGCGGTCAACTTTGCCCTGGCTCGGGAGAGCTGAAAAGTCATAAAGTGGGCAACTAATCGCCTATAAGTGGATCGGCCTGAGTTGACGGCCAGGCCTTGAGCACCGCAGCAATCAGGGTGGCCAGAGGGATGGCAAAAAATACTCCCCACATTCCCCAGATCCCACCAAAGACCAGAACTGCGGAGATAATCGCCACCGGATGAAGGTTGACCACCTCGGAAAAGAGCAGCGGGGCTAGCAGATTGCCGTCGAGGAACTGGATGATTCCGTAGGCGGCAAGGACGTACCAGAAGGCCGGCTCAAAGCCGAAATTGAAGGCGGCCACCCCGGCCACCGGAAGGGTAACTACAGCCGCGCCGAGGTAGGGGACGATCACCGACAACCCGGTCACTAAGGAGAGGAGCAGGGCATAGGGCAGGGCGAGAAAGGAGAACACCACATAACTCACCGACCAGACAATGAGGATTTCAAAAAACTTGCCCCGCACATAGTTGCCGATGCCGGCGTCGACATCATGCCAGACAACATTGACCAGGCTGCGCTTTTTGGGCAAAAAGAGGAGAAGCCAGTCGATGATGTGGTTTTTGTCCTTAAGCATGAAAAAGACCAGCAGCGGCACCAGGATCAGGTAGACAAGCAAGGTTACCAGCTGAACCGCCGAGGAGAGGGAGAGTACCACCAGCTGCTGGCCAAAGTCGGTGATATTGTTCCGCAGCGAGTTGAGCAGTTCGACAATCTGCTGCTCGGAAAAAATTTGCGGATAGCGCTCGGGAAGCTGCAGCATGAGGATCTGGGTTTTGCTGACGATGGCCGGCAGTTCACGGGCCAGCTGGCTGAGCTGGCCGGCCAGGAGCGGTACGAGGAGCAGCATCATGCTGATGAACAGGGAGAGAAAGAGGATGAACACCACCAGGACGGCAACAAACCGCGGAACCCGCCACCTTTCAAGCCGGCGAACCGCACCCTCGAGAAGATAGGCAATCACCACGCTGGCCAGTAACGGGGCAAGCAGGTGGCCGGCAAAAACCACAATCGCCGCGCCAATCGTGATCACCAGGGCAAGAATCACCACCTGGGGATCGGAGAAATGTCTCTCAAACCAACTTCGCAGATAGCGAATCATAATCCCCCGTCACCTTGTTGGACCGTCACTGAAATGTGCCGGAACAGCACCACGGAAATCCTATCCTCTCTGTTGCTTCTCAGCAAGGGCTTTTTCCAGACAGCGGGCCTGGCGACAGGCAAAGCCTGAACGGAGAAGGGGTGGCTGCCGTCGGCAGCCACCCCTTGGTTCTCTCTTTTTTCTGGCCGGGTAGGGGGCGATGGTTCAGGCCTGCCACCCCAGAGATCGGCTGACTTCACCATCCCTGCCAATAACCAAACACGCACACTCCTGCTGGCTGTTGATAAACCTGATCCCGGCCTGCGGCTCCATGACAAAGACACTCGTCGCCAGAGCATCGGCATCCATTACCGTCGGCGCGATCACGGTTACGCTGCTGGCCAGTTGCGGACAGCCGCCGGTTCGGCCGTTGACGATGTGGTGAAAGAGTTTTTCCTGATCGTAATAGATTTCGTAATTTCCCGAAGTGGCAATCGCCCCGTCCTGCATGGTGATGATATCGGGGTACTCCCGGTTCTTTCCAGGGTCCTGCACCGCCACCGTCCAGGCCTGGCCACGGGCGGCGGTTCCGCTGGTGCGGATGTCGCCGCCGGCGTTGATCAGGTGGTTGGCAACCCCACCCTGGCGCAACACCTCCGAGGCCCGATCAACGATATATCCCTTGGCAATACCGTCGAGGGTTATCCCCATCCCACTCGCCGCAAAGCGCAAGCCATCCTGGCGAAGGTGAAGTTTTTCGCTGCCAATCAGCTTCAGGGTACGGTCGATCTCGGTTTCGGTCGGTTGTGCCGCCCGGGCAAAACTCTCCTTGTAGAGGTCAACCAGTGGCTTGACGGTGATATCAAATGCCCCGCCGGTCTGACGGTGGTAATAGAATGAACGGGCCACCAGCTCCTGCACCTCAAAGGGCACCTCGGCAAGGCTGCCGGAGGCGTTAAACGTACCGATCGCCGAACGTTCCTGGTAGTGGCTGAGCATTGCACTGAGGCGGTCAATCTCGGCGAAGGCCAGACCAATGGCCTCTTCCGCCTCGTCCCGCGAAGAATGGATCGCGGTCATCGCGACAAAGGTGCCCATCGCCAGCCGGGTTTTGGTCACCTTGAACTCTTTCTTGCCAAAGAGGAAGGCCTCGGCCTTTTCCGCCGGGAGAAGGGCGGCTGATGCTGCTCCCAAACCGAGCAAGCCGGAGAGTTTGAGGAAGGATCGTCTTTTCAGGTCACAGGCGGTCTCTGCAGTTTTCTTCATGATAGGTTCCAATGCTAAAATGATTAACCAGCCATTTTCAGGCCATCGACACCAGCTCTGGTGACCACCTGACGGCCCTGATAATGCCTGAATATGGCCCGGGGGCACTTGGTTACACAGACAGTTTCACAACTCGGCCCGTAGGCGATGCAGGCCTTGTGGTCGATTTTCACCACGTTGCCTTCATAGCTCACCGCCCCGGCCGGACAAACCTTGACACACAGCTTACACCCGATGCAGCCCACTTCACAGACCGCCTTGACGTTTTTGCCTAGGTCCTTAGTGGAACAGGGCACGTAAACCCTGGCCTTGAGGGTCTGCAGTTCGATGATTGCCTTTGGGCAGGCCTTGACACAAACCCCGCAGCTGACGCACTTGTCGGGATTGACGACGGGGAAATTCTCCACCATGGTAATTGCATCAAAGGGACAGGCCTCGGCACACTCGCCCAGACCGATGCAGGCGTATTGACAGGCGGAGGGGCCACCAAAACTGAGGTTGGCGGCGGTACAGGAGGCAAAGCCGAAGTATTCGTGCTTGTGGCTGACCCGCCCTTCCACCCGGGAACAGCGGACCAGGGCGATCTGGTCCTCCACCACGGTCATTTTCTTGCCGGTCAGTTCCGCCACCCGTTTGGCCACCGGCTCTTTGCCGGGAAAGCAGAGGTTGGGGGGGACATCCGGGTCAGTGACCACGGCAATGGCATAGCCCTCACAACCCGGGTAACCGCAGCCACCGCACTGCGCCAGGGGCAGTGACTCCACCACCTCTTCAATCAGCGGATTGACCTCAACGGCAAATTTGTGGGCGGCGATGGCCAGACCAATGCCAAAGAACAGGCCAATGCAGCCCAGTAACACCAGACCACCCAGGGCCAATTTAATCAAGCTTGGATCCATAATGTCAACTCTCAGATAAAATCTTGTAAAACCGTGCTTCTGCCAGTTGCGGCACAGCCCACCAACATGTTCCGGCGCTGCCTAAAAAAGCTGCAAACCAGAAAAACCGAGAAAGGCCATGGCAAATTGCCCGGCGACGAGAAAGGCGATGGGCAGCCCCTTAAAGGTCGGTGGAATCCGGGCCAGCTGCAGCCTTTCGCTCACCGAACTCATCAGGTAGAGGGCAAGGAGAAAACCACCACCGCCACCGAGGGCGAGCATCAGGGTTTCAAAAAAATTGTAGCTGTTGCCCGCCATGATCAGCGGTATGGCGATAATCACGCAGTTGGCGATAACCAGAACCAGGAACACCCCAAAAGAGTTAAAGAGCACCGGATTAACCTTGCGGAGGATGGTGTCCACCGCCTGAACCGTCAGTGAAGTGAGGCCGATAAAGATGACAATCTGCAAAAAATTGAGGTTAAACGGCACCAGGACAAAGTTGAACAGAAACCAGCTCATCAGTGCCGAAACCACCGCGACGATGGTGAAGACCACCCCCATCCCCTTGGCGGTGGTCTTCTTCTTCGAGGTCCCAAAGAAGACACAGAGGCCGAGGTATTTGGTGAACACGAAGTTGTTGATCAGCAGGGCCGAAAGAAGAATTCCGAACAGGTAACCGAGATAGGGTTTGCTGACCTGAAAGGTGCTCTCGGCAACCCCGGCCACCAGCCCACGCACCGATACCACATGGGTTACCGCAGTGTTCAAGGGATCCTGAAAAATCAGGGATACCGTCCGCCCGTCCTCTGCCAGAGTGGCGCTGGACAATACCAGGCGGATGTCCGGATCGGGCTCCTCATACACCGTATAGTTTTCCACATCCTCAACCACCGCCCGGTCTACCGGAGCCGCGAAGGTAACAACAATTTCATTGCTCCCCTTAAAGGTCTGATCGGCGATCAGCTCCGCCGTCAAAGCGAGATTGGGCACCAGCAAGAAGAACAGGGCGGCAAGGATCAGCCGCTTGGTCTTGAGCAGAGTCATTACTTCACCCCTCTTGAACGTTTGTAGTAGATCTCTACCCAATTGAAAAAGGCCATCATCAGACCGACCACAAAAAAACCGGCGCTGGGCAGAATGAAAAACAACAGGGGTTTGAAACCGAGAACATCGTAACCGAGTATCGCCCCGGAGCCGAGGAGTTCGCGGACAAAACCGATCACCACCATCCCTACCATAAAACCGAGGCCCATGCCGAGTCCGTCCCAGAAGGAGTCGTTAACCGACTCCTTGCAGGCAAACATCTCCAAACGCATGGTGATGATGGCAAAGGCCACGATCAGTTTGACGAAAATGCCCATCTTGGCATAGGCCTCAGGCATATAGGCCGCCAGAACCAGGTCGATCACCGTCACCCAGGTGGCAATGGTCAAGGTATAGGTCGGAATACGGATCCGCGGATGGATGTAGTTCTTAAATACCGAAATGGTCACGCTGGAAAATACCTGGACGAAAAGTACCGCGATGCCAAGCAGAATCCCGTTCATCACCGTCGTCGATATGCCCACGGCGGGACACATCGAGAGGGCCAGCTTGAAAATCGGATTTTCGCTGAGAATCCCCCTGGTGACCAGTTGCAGGCTTGATTTGTCATTGCTCACGTCGACTTCCTCTCACAAAAGTTAGTACCTGAGAAATTCACTTCTGGTTTCTAGAGAAGGAATTTCCTCAAGGTCCTTATCCCCTCTGCTGTGGGAGGGGATCATCGCCCTTGGGTTGCGGGGGTTAGCCCGCATTAGAACGCAACAGCAAGCTGCTGTTCCTGGAGTACCCTGTCCAGAACATCGATCCGGTAGGCGAATTTGGTAACGATCCCCTTGATCCCCAGAGCGACGGCCTTGGCGGAAATGGTCGCTCCGGTCAAGGCATAGATGTCCTTATCCTTGTACTGCTCACGGAAGCGAAGCAGCTCCTCTTCTTCGGTCCGGCCATTGAGCGCCTTCAGGTAGTCGGCAGGGATCGGTGCCTTGACCACATCAATGGCCTTGATCGCCGCAAAGGGCTTGCCCTTAAACTGGTTCTTGAAATAATCCTGGGTGATTTCCGCGCCTAAACCGGGGTCTTCCTCATGTTCCAGCACCTCAAATCCCACCAGGCTGAACTCGGGGTCAACGGCCAGCATCAGGTGAATAAAGGTTTTAAAACCCTGAAATTTACCGCCCATCAGGTAGGCGATCCGCTCACCGCCGTCGGTGACAACGATGGTCTGATCGGCGAAGGTGACCACAGTGCCGGGTCCGGCTGCAGCCTGCACCGCCCGGTTGCGGGATTCGGCTTCAAGTGCCTCCATGGCACTGAGCTGGACCGGCTTGCTGGCGATCAGTTGCCCATCTAGATCGATATTGATAAAGAGAAAGTTCCCTTCACCATCCTCTTTGCCAGGGACGAGATAGCCGATAGACTGGCGGTCGGTGCCGCTGACCACGTAACGGTAGATTTGGTGCATCGCCAGGGATGACGGTCTTTCCACCCCAGCCCTATAGCCGAGCAGTTCATACATCACCTGCTGCTCTTTAACATGCTCATTATGCTTTTTGGCATTGCTGGTAAAGATGAAGAAGATTCCCATCACACTCGCCGCAAGCAGGCAGGAGACGGTGAGCCGAAAGACGATCGTGACAAAATTATTCATTTCACACCTCCCGCCGGCGGCGCAAAACGCTTGAGTTTAAACCAGCCATCGAGAACGGTGCTCAGCGGATTCATCAGCAGGATGGCATAACAGATCCCTTCGGGATATCCTCCCTTCAGACGGATCAGCACGGTGAGCGCGCCAATGCCGATGCCGTAGACGATCTGCGCCGTGCGGTTGCTCGGACTGGTGACATAATCGGTGGCCATATAGATCGCCCCGAGAATGGCACCGCCGGAAAGTACGGCCAGCAGAGGGTCACCACCGAAAAGGCCTTCACCGCCGAACAGCCAGGTCAACAGGGCGATGCTGCCGAGTACCGAAACCGGGATATGCCAGGTGATATAACCGCGATAGAGCAGGTACAACCCGCCGAGCACTAGCAAAAATCCGGAAGTTTCGCCGATACAGCCCGGCCGCCAGCCGAGAAAGAAACTGCCGTAGAGGCTGGCACCACTGCCGAAGGCGGCAGCAAAGGCTTCCATCCCCTGCTCTTTCATTACCGCCAGCGGAGTGGCGGTGGAGACCGCGTCAATTGAGGCGCCAAGGTAGGAGAAAATCCCGAAACCTTCCACCGGAGCCAGCCAGGCCGAGGTCATCGCCACCGGAAAAGAGGCGAGCAGAAAGGCTCGCCCAAGCAGGGCGGGGTTAAAAAAATTATAGCCTATGCCGCCGAGCAGATGCTTGCCGATATAGATGGCGAAGACCGCAGCGAGGATCGGCAGCAACGGGGAAACCCCGGGGGGGATGACGAAGGCAAGCAGCATCCCGGTCAACACCGCACTGCCGACTTTAATGGTTACCGTTCGGCCGAGGGCCTTCTGGCTTGCCGCTTCGACAGCCACACAGCTGACCACCGAAACTGCGGTGATAAACAGGGTCTGGATGCCAAAAATAAACACCGACAGGATCAGTGGCGGCACAAGGCAGGCCACGACAGTCCACATGATTTTCCCGACCGACTCACTGCTCTTGACATGCGGCGAAACCGAAACCTTCCACATCGCCGTAGCTGCAGCAACCTGATCGTCAGACGCTTGCTCTTTGATCACGACGCTCCTCAAATCCTGCTGATTGACACTCTTACCCTGGAAGCTTCCCAGAGCAAACCATTTCCAATGGAAAACACCTCTTGTTCGGCGAAGATGACCGTTAGCGCTTCGCCTTCATTTTTGCCAGCCGGACGAACTGTACCAGCGGGCGCTTTGCCGGGCAGATATAGGCGCAGGAGCCACATTCAAAACAATCGAAAACCCCGAACTGCGCAGTATCCGCCGCCAGATTGGCCTCGACATAGAGACCGATCTCTTTTGGTTCAAGACCCATCGGGCAGGCCTCAAGACACCAGCCGCAGCGGATACACTGAGAGTGGGGATTGCAGTCGATTTCATCCTCGCCAAGGAACAGCACCGCGGAGGTGGTCTTGGTCACCGGGACATCAAGGTTTGAGACGGCAAAACCCATCATCGGCCCCCCCATCACCACCTTGGCCAGCCCCGGCTCGAGACCACCGAGATAGTCGACAATATCCCTGACCCGGGTGCCGACCTTCACCTGCAGGTTAGCTGGACGTTTGATCCCCTTGCCGGCGATGGTCACCACCTTTTCGCATAACGGCTTGTTGTATACCACCGCATCGTAGATGGCCTTGGCCGTGCCGACGTTGTGCACCACAACCCCGACCGCCGACGGCAGGGCCATTGCCGGAACCTTACGGCCGGTAACCGCCTGGATCAGCTGTTTTTCCGAACCCTGGGGATATTTCACCTGCAGTGGGCGAACGGCAATCTGTTCGCCGGCCAAAGAGGCGGCGCCGACTGCCCGGCTCATCTCGGCGATGGCGTCAGGCTTGTTGTTTTCGATGCCAATATGACAGACCTTTATCCCGAGAATTTTCAGGATGATCCGCGCTCCAGTGAGAATCTCCACCGGCTGTTCGACCATCTGCCGATGATCGGCGGTAATGTACGGTTCACACTCAGCGCCATTGAGGACCAAGGTGTCAACCGGTGAATCAGCCGGTGGGTTGAGCTTGACATGGGTCGGGAAACCAGCCCCGCCAATGCCGACAATACCGGCTCGGGCCACTCTTGCCAGGAGTTCCGTGGCATCGAGTTGCTGCCAGTCCTCCGCCTGGTACAGCGGTGGAACGGCCTGGCGATCCACCGTCAGAGTGATCGATGGGGCGGTGACCCGAACAGGGTGAGCCGACATCCCGATATCCTTGATTTTTCCGGTAACCGGGGCATGGAGCGGGACCCCCAGCCCTTTGGGAACCTCGCCGATCAAGCCGCCCTCGTCCACCAGGTCGCGCTTGGCCACGGTCGGCACGCAGGGCGCGCCGATGTGCTGGCTGAGAATCAGCTCCAGTTCGTCGGGAGTGGGCATCGGTTCGATGGCCAGCCCTTGGGTCTGGAATTTGCATTCCGGCGGATGGACACCGCCTTTTGGGAAAGTCAGCAGGGAGTTCATAACACTTTTGGGGGAAATTATATTACCGGGAAAGGCCAAGCCGACACGTTGCCGGCAGGCAGCCTCTTGCCATGGGTATCCGCTCAGGACAGTCCGCCGTAGTACTTCATAAACTGGGTCCGCTCAAAGACTGCCGGGTCGGCGGCCTTCTCATAGCTCAGCCGACCACGAAAATCGGCAAGGCTGTGACAGGAATTCTCCTCCATCCACTCCTCCAGGCCTTTGAGGATCCTGGCGAGTTGACCGGTGCCGTTGCGGTAGATGGTCGAAACCACCTGCACCGCAGTTGCTCCGGCGAGCAGTTGCTTGACCACCCCTGCACTGTCATGAATACCGGTTGAGGCGACCAGATCCTTCTCTATCAGACCGGAGAGCAGGGCAACCCAGCGCAGCGGTCCGCAACCTTCCTCTGGGGTGCTGAGCAGATCGGCAGATTTGACCACCAGCTTGCTGATATCGATATCAGGGGTATAGTACCGGTTAAAGAGGACGAAGCCGGAGACCTTGTCGGTCCAGCTTAACCGCTGGACAAGGTTGGCAAGGGCTGAAGAGTATTGGCTCATCTTCAGGGCTATCGGGATAGAGACCATCTCGCTGACGCTATTGATGATCTCGACATACTTTTTTTCACTGGCTTCACAGGTCATCCGGGGATCGGACGGCAGCAGGGAAATATTGAGTTCCAGGGCATCGGCGCCGTGCTGCTCAACCGATTTGGCAAAGGCGACCCATTCACTGGCCGAAACGCAGTTGATACTGGCGATAACCGGAATATCCACCGCTTTCTTCGCAGCGGCAATCAGTTTGAGGTAGGCATCCACTTCATTGCCGCGGGTGTATGCCCGGATATAGTCGGTGGCACCGGGGTAATCGGCGGTATAACTCTCCAGGTTTTCCGCAAGTTCGGCTTGAATCTGCTCCTCAAAAAGCGACTTCAAAACCACCGCGCCGGCACCGTTTTCGGCCAGTTCGCGGATTTTCTCGACACTGTTGGTAAAGCCACAGCTGCCGACGATCAGCGGATTCTTCAGAGCCAGACCAAGGTACCTCGTTGTAAGATCTTTCATATTCCCCGATGGGTTCTCCATTAATCTCTCTGCCCTGTGCCGGCGTGCGGCAGGCCAGCAACACGCACGTGCCACGGACAACGCCTTCACCGTGAAGGACGGTACAGCCGCCGCAACATGAAAATGAATCACCATTCAATACAAAAAACCGTCACAAAATCAACACTTTTCTAAAAAAAATCTCGACGAAGCAGGCTAATTTATTGTTTTCAATATTCATAATTTTACCTTGTGCAGCCGGACCCAATTCATTTATATAGCCCTTCTACAGGAGAACATCCTCACTTTCAGGTCCCTGACCGGAGCACAGCCATGCGCCTAACCCAGTTTGTTCTGCAACCGGTATTTCTGGCGCTGACCGGGGCGGTGATGATCAGTTTCTCGGCGATTTTCGTCAAACTCGCCGAGGTCCCACCGAACACTTCCGCGTTTTACCGGGTCTTTTTTGGGTTTCTCTTTCTCCTCGCGGCGACCCTGCTGCGCGGCGAATTGCGCCGGGTGCCCCTGCGCCAGACCGGACTTATCGTCTTCTGCGGCATCACCTTTGCCCTTGACCTGTTTTTCTGGCACCGCAGTATCCTCTATATTGGCCCGGGGCTGGCAACCATCATCAGCAACTTCCAGGTCTTTCTCCTTACCGTGATTGGTTTTCTGTTTTTTGCCGAGAAGATCCTCCCCCGTTTTCTCCTGGCCGTACCGCTCGCCTTCACCGGCCTTTTGCTGATCATTGGCGGCAACTGGGGGGCAATGGCTGCCGACTATAAAACCGGCATCTATTTCGGCCTGCTCACTGCTCTCTGTTACAGCGCCTTTCTCCTCGGCCTGCGCGCAGTCCAGGGAAACGGCCGGCAGACCATCTTTTCCGCCCTGATGCTGATCTCTTTCTGCACCGCCCTTTTTCTCGGTGGCGGAATGATCGCCAACGGCGACTCCTTTACCATCCCCGACAGGACAAGCCTGCTCGCCCTGCTCGCCCTCGGCCTCTGCAGTCAGAGCGTCGGCTGGGTAATGATCGCCGGCGCCATCCACCGGGTTCGCGCCTCGCTGATCGGCCTGATCCTTCTCCTTCAGCCGGCGCTCTCCTTTATCTGGGATGTGCTGATCTTTGACCGCCCCACCGGTCTGCTCAACTGGGCCGGCGTCCTCCTCACCCTCAGTGCCATTTATCTGGGGAGCACCGGCAAGACGACACGAAGTTGACCCCGGCCGGGTTGCATTTTCGACAATCGGCGCTATGCTGAGGGGGAGAGAGCGTTGACTCTTGCTGCAATACCCGCTGCTTTGCGCGGAAGGAGCATCTTTTCCCGGACGCTGATGCATGGTTAAGATTTGGGTTACAGTCAATGTACTGTGAACCTGAGAACGAAAAACATACTTTTGCCTGAAAGAGGTTGCCGTCGCCATGAAAATTACCCAATATGAAGATTGTCCAAGTCGACAATTTGACAGCGAAACCGTCAGAGGGGTTACCGGCAGGGTGGTTATCGGCAAGGCGGATAATGCCGATAACTTCTGTATGCGGGTCTTTACCGTTGCCCCCGGAGGGTTTACCCCCAGGCACCAGCACCCTTGGGAACACGAGATCTTTGTTCATTCCGGCATTGGCAAGATCTATGTCAACGGCGACTGGCGTGAGGTACAGAGCGGGACGGCGATCTTTGTTCCCGGTGGAGAAGAGCACCAGCTGATGAACGGCGGGGGGGAAGACTTTGTCTTTATCTGTCTCATCCCCACCGGGGTTGCTGAACTTTAGTACCATAGAAATTTTCCTCTTGCAGTTTAAGAGGAAAATTTCGTGATGGTCCTTATCCCCGCTGTAGTTGGCGGGGATCCTCGCAGTTGAGTTGCGGGCGCTAGCCCGCTTCATTCCAGGTTCTGCACATTCTCAATGCAGCACCGTAGGGTGCGCACCGCGCACCAGCCAGTAAGCCCAGGCATCAAGGTGGTGCGTAGACGCACCCTACGGAAACTGGCATCCGACCTGTTCGCCGGTTGCAGACCTTCTGTCCACCACCCTGCAAGGCCTTTTCATCTCTCAGGGCAAGAGAAACCAAAACAGCGCGACCCCGGAGAGTCCGAAGCAGAGGCAGGGGGCGACCAGACGCCGCCAGGCGGTGAACAGGTCGGTCTGAAAGTAGTCGCAGGTCAAGACAAAGCAGATATGGATCGGCGAGATCATCACTCCGGTAAATCCGGAAAATGACCCGAGAATCAGATAAGGAATGATCTGTTCGGCCATCCCCAGGGATTCCAGCAGGCCGATGAGCAGGGGAAAGGTGGCGCCAACAAAAGCGACGTTGATGCCGGCCACCGCCCCGACCAGAAAAGGGAGTAACACCGCCGCGGCAAAGAGGGCGACACTGCTGCCGGCCACCGCGGCCATCGCGGTGACCACCCCGGCGGCTTGCATCAGATCCTTGAATATAAAGATCGCGGCAATCACCAGCAGCATTGCCCAGAGCGCTCTTTTGCGCAGGACGCCAACGAGGAAATCACCCCCGAGACGGTTCTGCACGACAATGCAGACAATCGCCGCGACGAGGGCGGCGATCACCCCCAACTCAAAAGGGACCGTCGGTGCCAGATGGGTCAGCAGGCTCTCCATGCCGATCGCGCCAAAGATAGCGATCGCCAGCGGCAGCCCCTCACGAAGCACCTGACGAAAATCTCTCGTCTCAAGCTGCAATGGCGCATCGCTCACCCCGAGGTCGAGTACGCCAGGACGGAGGAAAAACAGCCAGCCAATGGCAAACATCGCCACGACCCCCGGCCAGGATTTGCTGATAAACGCGGTGATCGGAATTCCGGCCAGGGCAACGGTGAGAATGATCCCGGGATAGAGCGGCCAGGCCATCTCCCAGACATGGCGGAACCAGTAGTTGATCAGTACCCGATCGGTTTTACCGAGGTTCATGTCGCGGCTTACCGCCTTGATCATCGGCGCGGAAAAAACCGCCCCGCCCGGCATCGGCAGCAGCCCGATCAGGGCAGGGAAAAAAATCAGCCGCAGGCGGGGCCCGGTGAGATAACCGGACAACGCCGCCATCAATCTAGAGGACTGACCCGACTTTTCCAGGGCATCGGAGAGGATCAGAATCGCCCCGACAATCGCCGCCAGGAGCAGAAACCGCTCCTCGACCAGCGCCTGCCCGCTGACTGCAAGGCAATCGACCAGGGACAGGCCGAAGACCAGCGCGAGAAACCACCCTCCAGCGAGGATCGACGGGGCCAGGCCAAGCCGTCTCTTGATGCCGATCAAGATGATCGCAAAGGCCGCCAGGACCTTGGCAAAGGGCAGGATAACCGTGATTGTCGCCATCTCTTTTCCCGGGTAATGGTCGGCGGTCCGGGAAAATTTTTCCCGGCGGCAGTAAAGAAGCTGATGGGCAATTCTTACCAAAAAGACTATAGTTTTCCGAAATGTTCCTTTTATAAGGCACCGGTAACGGTCGTGACCACCACCATCTGCCCGGGCATCTTTAGCGTATCGCCGTTGGCCCCGGCTGCAATTGATATATTGTTTCCCCTGGTTGCGCCAGTTCTATCCCGTGTCACCTGAAAAAAACTGGAAAGAGTCGCTCGCGGCAGAAACTGGTCTGGTCGGTCCTTGGCCGGCAGATATGCCGACCAGCAGCCATCCCCACTCTGGAGGAATTATGTCTGAAAACCATCTGCAACAGTTCATCGACTCCGCCGGCCGCGTTGGCGCTGAGGTCCGGCAAATGGCCGATCTGCAGGAGGCTGTCAGCTATATCAGCGAAAAAGCCGGTGGCACCACCCTCGTGCCGGCGACTACCCTGACCGCCCGGTATGATCTGCACAATCTGCTCAGCGCCGCCGGCATTGCGGTTTTTACCGACGATTTCCGCAAAGCCGGCCATTTTGTCGCCGCCGGCGTCACCTTTGCCAATTTCTGCCTGGCCGACAGCGGCACGGTGGTGCTGGAAAGTACCGCCGAAGCGGTCCGTCTCGCCACCACTCTGCCGGAGAAACATTTTATTTTGATCGACCCGGCAAGCATTCTCGGCGACAACCTCGCCGCAGCCGGGCCGCTCCGGGCCCTGCACAGCGGAGGAGCGGCAAAGGTCATCGCCTACATTACCGGACCGAGCCGAACCGCCGATATCGAACGGGTGTTGACCATCGGCTGCCACGGCCCACGGGAGGTGCATATCCTCCTGGTTAACGGAATTGCCCACGATATCATGGAAAACTGACAGGGAGAGAGGAATGGCAGGAACAGCGGAATACCGAAAGAGCATTGAAACGGCCATTGCCAACCCGAAATTGAGCAAGGCGCTGCACCTGTTCGGCGATGCCTACCTGATCGCCCGGGAAAATGCCTTTCGCGGCCTTGATTTTGAAGCGATGCGCAGCGAACTGGCCGAGATCAAGGATGATGTCCGGGTGCGGCGGCGGGAGCTGATGGCGGAGTTTATCAAAAATGCCGAGGCAGCCGGCTCGAAGGTCTTTCTGGCCAAAGATGTCAAGGAGGCCAATGAGTATGTGATCGCCCTGGCCAAGGAAAAGGGGGCCGGACTGATTGCCAAATCAAAGTCGATGGTCTCCGAAGAGGCCCACCTGAACAAGGCCCTCGCCGAACACGGCATCCGCGCTGCGGAGACTGACCTGGGAGAGTGGATCGTCCAACTGGCCGGGCAGCGGCCGAGCCACATGGTGATGCCGGCGATCCACATGTTCAAGGAGGAGGTGGCCGAACTTTTCAGTAAGGAAGCCGGCAAAACCCTCGCCCCGGAAATCAAGGCCTTGGTCGACCATGCCCGGGAACGCCTCCGCCAGGAGTACTTCGCGGCAGACATCGGCCTCACCGGAGCCAACTTTCTGGTTGCCGAAACCGGCGGTATCGGCCTGGTCACCAACGAGGGCAACGCCCGACTCTGCGCCACCCTGCCCAAGGTCCACGTGGTCTTCGCCGGCATCCATAAACTGGTGCGGAGCATTGAGGATGCGATCAAGATTACCATGCTCCTGCCGCGCAACGCCACCGGCCAGCTGCTCACCTCCTACATCACCTGGATCCGTGGTGCCATCCCTACCGCCGGCGGTGACAAAGAGCAGCACATCGTCCTGATCGACGGCGGCCGGGAAGCACTCTACGAATCGCCGGCCTGCCGCGACGCGCTGCGCTGCATCCAGTGCGGTGCCTGCGCCAACGTCTGCCCAGTCTACCAGACGGTCGGCGGCCACGTTTTCGGCTCGATCTATATTTCAGCGATCGGCATCATTCTCACCGCCTTTTACGAAGGGCTCGACCAGGCCCGGGAGATTACCCGGGCCTGCATCGGCTGCCGCTCCTGCGTTGCCGTCTGTCCGGCGAAAATTGACCTGGAAGAGATCATCCTTCACCTGCGCAACGAGGTGACCCGGGAGTACGGCATGGGGATAATCAAAAATGTCGCCTTCAAGGCGGTGATGAAGAATCGCGGCCTCTTTCACAGCATGGTCCGGGCCGCCGCCAAACTCCAGGGACCGGTTACCCATCGCCACCGGCAGGAAGCAGAGCGGCGGGTAATCCGTCATCTCCCCCTGCATTTCATGGCCAGAGATCTCACCGAGTGGCGGGATTTGCCGGCGATTGCCCCACGTTCCTTCCGGGATACTTTTGCCACCATCCAGCAAAAGGTGGAAAAGCCGATCTACCGGGTCGGTTTTTTCGTCGGCTGTGGCGCCGACTTTGTCTATCCAGAGGTGGGGGTGAGCCTGATCAAAGTGCTCAACGCCCTGGGCGTCGAGGTGGTTTTTCCCAAAAACCAGAACTGCTGCGGTATCCCTGCCCTCTACTCCGGAGATACCGAGACCGGTGTCTATCTTGCCCAGCAGAGTGTCGAGGCCTTCAGCGAGGCAGAAATCGACTATGTCCTGGCGATCTGCCCGACCTGTACCATGGCGGTGAAACGGGACTTCGTCGACCGGCTTGCCGATCAGCCACAATGGTCGGCCAAAGCGGTCGCCCTGGCGGCAAAAACCATGGATGCCTCGGCCTTTCTCGAAAATGTCCTCGGAGCCTCGGCAAAATTACCACCGGGGGCACAGGCAGAGGCTGTTACCTACCACGACTCCTGCCACCTCAAGCGAGGCTCCAATGTCTGGAAAGAACCCCGTGCCCTGTTGGGCAGCGCCGGCTATCAGTTGACCGAGATGAAAAACTCCGACCGCTGCTGCGGGTTCGGTGGAACCTACTCTTTTCTCAGCCACCCGCAGATCTCACGCCAGATCACCACCGACAAGGTGGCAACCATCCAGGCCACCGGGGTGAAAACCGTGGCCACCGACTGCCCGGGCTGCATGATCATGCTCAAAGGAGCGGTGGGTAAGGCGGACGAGAGTATCCGTTGCGTCCACACCATGGAACTGCTCGCCGAGGCCCTGGCAGACCAGGCGTAGAAAAACCCCGGCCACCCGTCAGCTGTGGCGGGCGGCCGGGCCGTCTATTTCAAACCGAGCAACTGCTCTTTCAACCCCTTGTTCACCGGCTTTTCGCCGAGCCAGATGCGCAGCAGAGCATCGTTAAAATCCTTACCGGGAATGGTCCCCCTGGTCTCATTGGCAATCTGCACCACCGTGCCGACGGCCGGCAGGTAATCGAGGATAATCACATCATTTTTTTTCGCATCGCCAAACATCGCGTTAAACTGCCCGATTCGCTCCTCGAGTTTGGCCAGTTCAGCCGCCGGGGTATTGCCGGCAAAGCCCTCGTCCCAGGCGGCAACCAGCTTATCCCGGGCGACTTCACTATGGAGAAAATGCATCACCACCCGCTTCTGGCCCTCGGCAGCAATCACCTCGTCCACCGCGGTGGACGGTTTTTCGAGAAAAAGCTGGGCAAGATAGACGTCAACGAAAAATTTTGACCTCACCCCCGCGCCGTTGAGGTGGAGGGTGACTCCGGCCTCGGTCTGCACCGCCTCCTGAACCAGAACCCCGGCGATCTCTTTGGCGTTGCAGGGCAGACTGAACAGCACCAGACAGCAGAGTATCAACAATCGCATGGCAGCACTCCCTTGTTTTGATGGGGACAGCTTGAAATGAATGTCTCATGTACTACCCTTTTTTGGTGATTACGTAAACGTAAAGTTTTTCTCGACCACATTCCCCCTTGCCCGCCGGGAGTGGTAGGCTATAATGGCCGGGGCAGGCTACCAACTCTGAGAGCCAGAGAGACGACATGCAAGCGAGAGGATATGCAAGACAGCGTTGAGCGAGTGATTGCCAATTCCGGGAGGTTTTTCGGGGTGGCCTGCACCACCACCACCCTGGTGGCCGAGGCGTGCCGGCGGCATGACGTTGGGCCAACCGCCGCGGTCGCCCTGGGCCGGGCCCTGACCGGCGCGGTACTCCTCGCCGCCCTGCTCAAGGATAAGCAGAGTATTCTGCTCAAGTTCGAAGGCAACGGCCCTTTGCGAAAAATCATTACCGAGGCGGGTTACGATGGCTGGGTCCGCGGCTCGATCGCCAATCCCCACGCCGAGGTGCCGCTGAAAAACGGCAGGATCGACGTGGCCGCCGGTATCGGCAGGGCAGGTTTTCTCACCGTGACCAAAACCATTGGCGACAGCCACCGCTACCCGGGAACCATCCAGCTCTACACCAGTGAAATCGGCGAGGATATCGCCTATTACCTGGCCCACTCCGAGCAAATCCCCTCGACCATCGGCCTGGCGGTACATCTTGAAAAGGACGGACAGGTCTCCGCCGCCGGCGGTTTCCTGGTACAGTCCCTGCCCCCCGCCGAGGAAAACCTCCTCACCAGCCTGGAAGAGGAGATTGCCGCCCTCCCGCCCCTCTCCTCGCTGTTTCTCGCCGGGAAGACCCCGGCAGAAATCCTCTCCCTGCTCTTTCGCGCCATCCCCCATCGGCCGACCGGAGTCCGCCCTCTTCGCTACGCCTGCAGCTGCAACCGGGAGAAGATGGCCGCAGCACTGCTCTCCCTTGGTGCGGCCGATCTCGGTGAGCTGATAGCCAGCCAGGGAAGTGCCCTGGTCCGCTGCGAATTCTGCCGCCAGGAGTATACCTTTTCGGCAGAAGAATTGACCGAACTCCGGCGCACTGCTTTTGCCGGAACATCCTCTCCCTGATTTTTTTTATCAACCGACCAAAAAAAATCCCGGGGGCTCACTCTGTGCTACCCCTCTGCTGTTATGCTCGAGAAAAACCGACAACAGAGGAGGCCCGCAGATGAAAGAGCACTACGAAACGATCAGTCCCGCCCTTTTCCCCCATTTTCCCCCTGCCCGGAGCACGCGGCCATTGAAAATGGTGCTGGCCCGAAGTATCCGGCGTCTCGACAACTGGTTGAAAAGCCACCGCGACGATGTCGCAGCAACCGTGGTGATCGGGGCAATTCTGCTCTTTGGCATCTCCCTGTTTCTCCGCCAGCTTGCCGAATACGGCTGGTAAGCCGGTGGTGCTGCCGATCCTCTGGAAAAAAATCATTGACCCGGCAGATTTTTTCGGCAGATTGTGGACTCGTTCGGCTCTTCCCGGTATTATACCCCGGCAAAAGAACCCGGCGAGTTTCGGCCACAACCGACCGAACTTCCCTATCTGCACTGATAATTCCTCTGGAGAACCGGCATGAAAGCGATTCGTGACCACGCCCGAAAACTGATGGAAAAATATTGTAGAGTCTGCCCCCAGTGCAATGGCAAAGCCTGTGCCGGAGAGGTCCCGGGAATGGGTGGCCTGGGCAGTGGCTCATCTTTCATGGAGAATTTTCAGAAGCTGGCAGCGATCAAATTCAACATGCGGCTGATCCACGAGGTCGTCGAACCGGACACCTCGATCACCCTGCTTGGCAGGAAACTGGCCCTGCCGGTCCTCGCCGCCCCCATCGGCGGAGTCTCCTTCAACATGGGTGGCGGGGTAACTGAAGAGGCGTACATCGAGGCAATCATCGACGGCTGTCTGGCCAAAGGGATCCTCGGCTGCTGCGGTGACGGAGTTCCGGAGTTTATCCATCAGGCCGGGTTCAACGCCATCAAAAAGGCCGACGGCCAGGGAATCCCCTTTATCAAGCCCTGGGAAGATAAAGAACTGAGCAGCAAGATCACCGGCGCACGGGCCACTGGCTGCGACACCATGGGCATTGATATCGACGCCGCCGGCCTGATTACCCTCCGGGCGATGGGCCGTCCGGTCTCCCCCAAACCCCTGGCCAAGTTGCGGGAAATCATCACCGGCTGCGGGAAGAAATGCATCATCAAAGGGATTATGACCCCCGACGAAGCTGAGCTGGCGGTGGCCGCCGGCGCTGATGCCATTGTGGTTTCCAACCATGGCGGCCGGGTCCTCGACCACACCCCGGCAACCTGCGAGGTCCTGCCGTCGATCGCTGAAAAAGTGAAAGGGAAGGTGGCCATTCTCGCCGATGGCGGAATCCGCACCGGCGGTGATGTTCTCAAAATGCTCGCCCTCGGCGCTGACGCGGTGATGATTGGCCGACCCTTTTCGGTAGCCGCTGTCGGCGGCGGCAAGGCCGGGGTCGAGGCCTATATCGACAGTCTGGCCGCCGGTCTGCAGCAGAGTATGGTGCTTACCGGCACCGCCCGGGCAGAACAGGTCGACCGGGCAATCCTCCACCTTCCTCAGAGCCGGTGACGGCCTCCCCTTTGCCCTGGCTCTGCCGGGCGGAGAAACTCATCCGGGCAGTGAATTGTCGTTGCATATTTGCCGTTGATCCCTAAGATTAATAGGAAATCTGTTTGTACAACATTGCCAATCCTGCCTAATGACGCACCAACGACAGCCACTGGAGAGAGACCATGCGTGACAAAGCCACCCTGAACCTTGACGGGAAAGAGTATCAGTTCGACGTATTCACCGGCTCAGAAAACGAACGGTGCATCGATATCCAGGATCTGCGCGCCAGAACCGGCTATATCACCATGGACCCGGGTTTTGCCAACACCGGCTCCTGCTACTCCGATATCACCTATGTCGACGGCGCCAAAGGGATTCTCCGCTACCGCGGCTACCCGATCGAAGAGATCGCCGCCAAAGCGACCTTCGTTGAGACCGCCTATCTGATCCTCTACGGCGACCTGCCGCAGCCGGAACAGCTCAAAGCCTTTTCCGCAAGGCTCAAGGAACACGCACCGCTTCACACCAACCTGGAGCACCACTTTTCCGGTTTTCCCAAGTCCGCCCCGCCGATGGCCATCCTCTCGGCCATGCTCAACCTGGTCTCCTGTTTCCACCCCGAGGTCCTGGATGTCCCCACCACCGGCGACGAATTTGACCGGACCGCATCCCTGCTGCTCTCCAAGGTACGGACGATTGCCGCATTTGCCTACCGGATGGCCGCCGGTAAACCGATCAACCATCCCAATCCGAACTTAAGTTACTGTGGCAATTTTCTCCACATGATGTTCTCTGACCCCTACCAGGAGTACGAAGTCTCGCCGATCGTCGACCGGGCACTCAACCTCTTTTTGATCCTCCACGCCGATCACGAACAGAACTGCTCAACCTCCACCGTCCGGGTGGTCGGCAGTGCCCGGGCGAACCTGTTCAGCTCGGTCTCCGCCGGGGTATGCGCCCTGTGGGGGCCGCTGCATGGCGGCGCCAACGCCGGGGTGATCGCCATGCTCGAAGATATCCACAAATCAGGCCGTCCCGCCCAATACTATATCGATCGGGCCAAAGATAAGGACGACCCTTTTAAATTGATGGGCTTTGGCCACCGGGTCTACAAAAACTTTGACCCCCGCTCACTGATCCTCAAAAAACAGGTGGATGACCTCCTCCAGGCCCTGGAACTCGACGATGAGCTGCTGAAAATCGCCCTGAAGCTGGAAGAGGTCACCCTAAAGGACGACTATTTTATCTCGAGAAATCTCTATCCCAACGTGGACTTTTACAGCGGCCTCCTGCTGCGGGCGATCGGCATTCCCCTCAACATGTACACGGTAATGTTTGCCATCGGCCGGATGCCGGGCTGGATCGCCAACTGGCAGGAGATGCACGAACATAAGTTGCGTATCTCCAGGCCGCGACAGATCTACACCGGTAAAACTACCCGGCCCTTCGTTCCTTTGGCCGAGCGCTGAGCGGGGAGAGAGGAGAGAGGATTTTTGGGTACTAACCCCCGCCAACGGCAGCGGGGATAAGTACCATCACGAAATTCCCCCTTAAAAAGCAAAGGGGGAATTTCTATGGTACTAAAAACATACGACAGCACGTCCAGAAGGACAAGCGAGAGTCCTCTCCAAAAAGCCGGAGAAAATCGTGGTAAGCTTCCCTCATTTTTTTTGTTCATAATCGTTCCTTGCTTGACAGCAACAGCCATTCGAAGTATTTTTCTTCTCTTTTGAGTTTACAGGTCACCCGTGCGGGCAACGGAGGTACCCCTCCCCCTTGAATCACTAGGGGCGCTGGAAAAAGAGAGCCGTTCACCGGTGAAGCGATAGCGACAATGTTCGCCGAACTGTCGGTGTTGATCTGTGCCGGAGATCCGGAATAGAGACCGTTACCCGGTTCGACGGTGAGAGACAAGGGCCGATGCAGATTCGGAGCGGGTAAGCGATTACCCGGAAGACTGACTTACCGGTCGCCACCGGCAGAGAGCTGACCAGAAGAAGATATGTTTGAGACATTGACCGATAGGCTGGAAGGGGTCTTTAAAAAGCTCCGGGGCCACGGCCGTCTGACCGAAGAGAACATCGGCGAGGCAATGGGTGAGGTGCGTACCGCCCTGCTGGAGGCCGATGTCAACTTCAAGGTGGCGAGAAACTTTGTCACCTCAGTTACCGAAAAGGCCAT
>JAZBOD010000323.1:0-4047 GCA_036350955.1 Desulforhopalus sp.
AAGCCGGGCAACATTGTTGGCGCCATCGCCAATGAGGCCGACATCAACAGCAGACATATCGGCCGGATCTCAATCTACGACAGATATTCCACCGTTGACCTTCCCTGCGGCATACCTGAAGAGACCCTCAGGCTGCTCAATCGGGTACGGATCGGTTCGCGCACCCTGCGGATGCAGAAAATCGATGAAGCCGAGAGCCCGATGGCCCAGCCGAACTCCCCCCGTAAAAAATCAGCTGGCAAAGGTGCAGTACCGCGTTCGGGCCATTTTCGCAAGGTACTCTCCGGCCCGATGAACAGCTGAGAAGGCATGCTCTGCCACACCTTCTGCCACCTGCCGGGTATCGGACGAAAAACCGAGCAGCGTCTCTGGGCTCTGGGAATCCGCAGCTGGGAGTAGTGGCAGGATCCGGCCCCGGTTCGGCTGCCGACCCTGACCCGGATCGACGCCCCGGGGCTCCTGGCCGCTTCCCGGGCAGCATTGACAGAAGATCCGCACTTTTTCACCCAGAGCCTGCCCGGCAGTGAACTTTGGCGGATCTTCCCCCATTTTCGAAAAAGTACCGCCTACCTCGATATCGAAACCACCGGCCTTGCTGACGACGCGGCGATCACCACCATCGCCCTCTATGATGGAGAGACTGTCCGGGTTTATGTCAACGGCAAAAACCTCAACGATTTTGTCGACGATATCGCCCAATTTCAGCTTATCGTCAGCTATAACGGACGAAGTTTCGATGTCCCCTTTCTCGAGCGTTTTTTTGGCATCCGTCTCGGTCATGCGCACCTTGACCTGCGCCATATCCTCGCCTGTCTCGGCTTCTCCGGTGGGCTGAAAGGCTGCGAGCGGCAACTCGGCCTGCACCGTGGCAGCCTCGACGGTGTTGACGGCTCTTTCGCGGTTCTGCTCTGGCACCGCTACCAGACCTTTGGCGATAACCGGGCGCTGGAAACCCTGCTGGCCTACAATATCGAGGATACTGTCAACCTCGAGCGTCTCGCGGTGGAGGCATATAACCGCCACCTGTCCGGCACACCATTTGCGTCAGAGCTGCTCATCCCCCTCCCCTCCCCACCACCAAACCTCTATGCTGCCGACAGCGACTTGGTCGCAGCAATCAAACAGCATCTGCGCAATTAGCCGCCGAAAGCAGGAGTACATCCTGACAACCCATTCAACTCCCTGGTGAATTCCGGTTGCCTCGAGCAACAGAGCGCAGTATGCTGGGGGAGCAGGCCACCGGCCAAACCAAAATACCCCAGTAACTGCCTAGTTCTGGCCGCGGGAGAAGATATGGTTAAACCGACGTCGACTAGGAATGCCGATGCGCTGGCTCTGTTTCGTCACCGCAACAACCTGCTGGATACCCTCCGGGTAAACAGCCTCTCCCAGTTTCCCGAGGGGAAACGGACATTTTTTCTTGAAAAATGCTGCAACACCATCGCCAGCGCGATAACCGGCAGTTCTGTCTGGGCCGGAGACATCAATCGCGAAAACAACCAATTGGTGATCCTCACCTGTACACCCCCGGCATCCAAGCCGGTCACCGAATGCCAGGAGCGCTTCGCCAAGCTCCTCCATGAACGTTTT
This sequence comes from Desulforhopalus sp., assembly GCA_036350955.1. GTDB lineage: Bacteria > Desulfobacterota > Desulfobulbia > Desulfobulbales > Desulfocapsaceae > Desulforhopalus_A. The sequence continues at coordinate 1,591 of JAZBOD010000323.1, forward strand.
ACCACCAACCTCGACACCTTTACTGAACCGTTCGCCCTGGTACTCAACCCTCCCCGGGAAGGCAAAAACACCACCCCCGGTCGCCATTGCCTGGTCTGGCCGGTGAATTTTGGCCAGCACCATTTCGGTTTTGTCGTTCTCCACTACCACCGCAAAATCCGGCTCGGTCCGCTTCAGGAAGAATTTATCGCCAGCGTTGTCGACGACATCGCCTTGGCCATATTCTCCCAGGAGACCGACCGCAAGCTGAAGATGGCCACCGATTTCAGCCGCGAAGTCGTCGACACCATTCAGGATCTGGTGGTGACCATCAGCCCTGGGGGAACGATCCTCTCGATTAATCCCCGGGCGGAACAGGTAACCGGCTTCAAAGAGAGTGAGGTCGTCGGCAAATATTGGGTCGATGTGCTCACCACCATCCAAAACCGGGTAGGGTTCCAGCAGCATTTTTCGGAAATACTAAAGGGCACCAAAAACAAGATAAATTTTCGGACCTCGCTGCTGACCAAAGACGGCCGGGAGTGTCTGATCAGCTGGCATGGTTCGATCCGGCAGAATATCGACAGCGGCCATATCGGCCTGGTGATGCTGGGAATCGATGAGACGGAAAGTCGTGCCGCCGATCATCAGTTGAACATGCTCACCGCCCGTTGGGAAAAGATTTTTATCGCCATTCAGGATCCGGTTCTGGTGGTGAGCAATGAGAGTATCATCCTCGAAGCCAACCCGGCTACATTTGCCGCCGCCCAGAAAAGCCGGCACGAAGTGATTGGCCGAAAGGTTTGCGACATTCTCCACGGTCACCACCACGACCATTCGTCAATCTGCCCCCTCGAGCAGTTCATCGGCTACCACAAGACCCACATTCTCGAAACCGAGCTGCCCGGTCTGCACGGCACCTATATGCTGACCATCAGCCCGCTCTTTGAGGAAAACCTGGAAATCCACGCTACCCTGCTGGTGGCCCGCAACCTCACCCAGGAGGAGGTGGTCAGGGCGGAAGCAATCCGCGCCGCCCAGCTTGCCGCCCTTGGTGAACTGGCCGCCGGTGTGGCCCATGAGATCAACAATCCGATCAACGGGATTATCAATTATGCCCAGATCCTCCTCGATGAGCCGGATGATCCCTCCTTTGCCGAAAATTTAGGAAAAATTATCAACGAGGGAAAACGCATCGCCGCAATAGTTGTTAACCTGCTCGACTTCGCCCGCGGTGGTGAAGAGCGCCTGGCCCCGGCTGATCTCGGGAAAATTATCACCGACACTCTTCAACTGATCTCCCATCTCTGTAAAAAGGATGGCATTGACTGCCGGGTCGATATCGCCGCAACACTCCCGCCACTGCACTGTAACGAGCAGCAATTGCGACAGGTGCTGCTCAACCTGCTGAGCAACGCCCGGTACGCCTTGAACCGACGCTATCCGCAACCCTGTCCGGAAAAAAGACTGGAAATCACCGCCAGCCTCGACGAGGAATCAACTCCGCCAGCGATCGTCATCTCCATCACCGATTACGGTACCGGGATTCCTCCGGAGCTGATCGACCGGATCTTCGATCCCTTTTTCTCCACCAAGCCGAAAGGCGAAGGAACCGGCCTGGGCCTGAGCATCAGCCACGGCTTGGTGCATGACCAGGGCGGCCAGATCCGGGTACAGAGTAAAATAGGCGAATGGAGCCGTTTCACTATCCACTTGCCGATACAAGAAGGTTTGATGATATGTGGGAAAAGCCCAATATCCCCCTCGGTCTGCTGACCCTATCCGGCGGGCTAGCCGGAGTCATCCTGCTGATCGCTTGGCGTTCGTCCGCCGGCGCACCCAACCTGCTTCTCATCCTGCTTCCGCCAATTATTGTTTTCGGCGGTGGCCTGGCCGGGATTCTCCTCCTGCGCGACAACCTGCGGCAGAGCATCTCCCGGCTCAACCAGGAACTGGACGAAGAACGCCGGCTACGCCTTGAGGTACAGAGCCAATGTGAGGAGACAATTGCCAAAAGAATTTTTGAACTGCAGGTGGCCAACGGGGCTCTCAACCGGGAGATTGCCGAGCGGATTCAGGCGGAGGGTGAAGTCAGGGAACTGCAAAAGCAGCTGAAACTGATTCTCGACTCCGCCGGCGAAGGCATACTCGGCCTGGACAACAAGGGCCGGGTAGTGTTTATCAACCGGGCCGCCGCCCTGATGCTCGGCTGGGAACCCGAAGAACTTATCGGCAATACCCACCACCAGTTGATCCACCACCATCATGCCGACGGCACCCCACACCCCGAGGAAGAGTGTCCAATTTACATGGCCTATCGGGATGGTCTGGTCCATTTTCGTACCGGGGATGTCTTCTGGTGCAAAAACGGCACCAGCTTTCCCGTCGAGTATGTCAGCACGCCAATCCGTGACCGGGGGATGCTCACCGGTGCGGTGGTGGTGTTTCGGGATATGAACACCTTTCTCTAACACCGTG
>JAZBOD010000324.1:0-3390 GCA_036350955.1 Desulforhopalus sp.
GAATACAGTAAACACCTTTCGATGAGGTTCCGTTGCACTTTTGAGAGATGTCCTGTGGTATGCTCTTCTTTGCAGATGGGCAAACCTGTTGAGGTTGCACGTGGACCGGAACGGCCGGCAGCCTTGCAGGATCGGTAAAATCTTGCGGGGGCGTCCGGAAGGGACTAACCTGGGGCTCGGCTGGCTGTTAACACCAAAAAAATGTTGAGGAGAGATGACAGATGATTGAAGAAATAGAACATAAACTCACAGTCAGGTACCTTCGGGTCAGTGACTACCCGGCCCTTCGGGATATTTCCTTAAAAGCCTACAAGGATGTGGCAGTTCCCTGGACGGAACAGCAACTCGCCCGGCTCATTCAGCTCTTCCCCGAAGGGCAGATCTGTATCGAGGATAAGGGCAGGGCGGTAGCCATTGCCCTCTCGGTAATCATCGACTTCAGCCTGATTGGCGACCAACACTCTTATGACCAAATTGTCGGCAACGGAACGTTTAAATCCCATGACCCCGATGGTGACTATCTCTACGGCATCGATGTTTCCGTTGACCCTGATTACCAGGGAATGCGTCTCGGACGACGCCTCTATGACGCCCGCAAGGAGCTGACGGAAAATCTCAATCTCAAGGGTATTCTCATTGGTGGGCGCATCTCCGGGTACCATAAATATTCGGCGGAAATAAGCCCGCAACAGTACATCCGCAAGGTAAAAAACAAAGAACTGTACGACCCAGTCCTCACCTTTCAACTTTCCAATGATTTCCATGTCCGTAATCTGCTTGATGACTACTGGCCGGGAGACCATCAGTCCCGAGGTAATGCGGTTCTTTCGGAGTGGGTTAATATCTATTACCGAAAAAAGACGAAATTGATCGGCAGAACCAAGTCGATTGCCCGGCTCGGTGTGGTCCAGTGGCAGATGCGCCGGTTTGACTCCTTTGATGATTTCATGCAGCAGGTGGAGTTTTTCGTTGATACGGTGAGTGACTATAAGGCCGATATTGTTCTTTTTCCAGAGCTGTTCAATGCCCCGCTGATCCATACCTACTCGGGAAACAATCCGGCCGATGCAATGCGGATGCTTGCCGATTACACCGACGACATGCGGCAGGCAATTTTGGAGATGGCCCTCAGCTACAATATCAATATTGTGACCGGAAGCGTTCCCCAACTGCGTGAAAACGGCAAGTTGTACAATGTCAGTTTCCTTTGTCGACGGGATGGCACCTGGGACAGTCAGTCTAAACTGCACATCACTCCGGATGAAGAGATCTCCTGGAAATTTACCGGTGGCAACAATTTGAAAGTCTTTGACACCGATATCGGCAAGGTTGGGATCCTGGTATGCTATGATGTCGAATTTCCTGAATTGGCCAGGCTGCAGACTTTGAAGGGAATGAAACTGCTGCTCGTGCCTTTCTGGACCGATACCAAAACCGGTTACCTGCGGGTCCGTCACTGTGCCCAGGCGAGGGCAATCGAAAATGAGTGTTTTGTCGCCATTTCCGGAAGTGTCGGAAATATCCCCAAGGTTGAAACCATGGGCATTCAATACTCCCAGGCCGCAATCTTTACCCCGGCCGATTTTTCCTTTCCCCATGACGCCATCGCTTCTGAGGCGACACCCGGGATTGAAACCACGCTGATTACCGATCTGGATTTTGATTTACTCAAAGAATTGCGCTCCCAGGGCAGTGTTCGAAATATTCAAAGCCGGCGTGTCGATCTTTATGATCTCAACTGGCGGGACAATAACGACAGCAGCTGAGTGGGGCCGCTTTGAGCAGATACCCCTGCGTTCCCCGATCGCCCCAGTGCCGAGCCGCTATCTGCATCTTGGCAATGCGGCAAACTTCATCATCTTGGTACTGGTTCACCAAGCTGGTACGTTTTGCGGCAGCGTAGCGATGATCCGACGGCACACGCTGTCAGCGGCCATGGGGCATGGATATCTCTTTTCTGTTCGAGTGGCTTGGTTATGTAGGCAGGAGGAGGCCGATCGCTCCGTAATTCACCCGATGCCGTAAATCATCGGCAGAATAAAAGAGAGCGAGAGCCACATGATCAACAGCAGCGGCACCCCAACCCGAAGAAAATCGCTGAAGGTGTAGTGACCAGCGTTCATAATGAGCAGGTTGGTCTTATAGGCCATGGGGGTCGCATAGCTCATATTGGCACCGAACAGCACTGCCAGCACAAAAGGTTCCGGAGGCTGTCCTATTTGTGCGGCAATAGAAATAGCGATCGGCGTACCTATTACCGCTGCGGCATTATTGGACACAATATTGGTAAGAATACCCATCAGCAGCATCAGACCGCTGATGACCATCACTGGGGAAGCATCTCCGGCCACTACCACAAAAAGCGTAGCAAGGTATTCGGCGCCTCCGGTCTTTAAAAGAGCGGTCCCGAGTGCAAGGCTCGCTACGACAATGAGGATGACAGGAGCGCTGAGGGCGCTTGTGGCATCGCGCCAGCCCATGCAGCCGCTCAGAATCATCAGCAGCGCTCCGCAAGGCGCGCTGATGGCGATGGGGAGAATCCCGAAGGCAGAAAAGCCGACAATGGCCATCATCAGCCCCATGGCCAGGGGTGCCCGGCTGGTGAAGGGCACATCGATTGTGGCATCGAGCACAAGGAATTCCTCCGCCTTTTTCATTTTAGCGATTTCTTCCCGCGGTCCCTGGACAAGGAGCACGTCGCCGGACATCAGCGGGATATCACCGATTTCGGTATGGTGTCTTTCCAGTTGCTTCCCCGATCGATGCAGAGCCAGGGTGATCAGGCCATAGCGCTCGGCAAAGCGCAGGCTGGCCAACGTTCGACCTTGAAAACGAGATCCCTCAACCACCACAATTTCCGCGACCTGCTGGTCTTCGGCCTTCAGTGGGTGCTCGTCATCCACCGGGCTTTCCTCGGAATCTTCAGGATACAGGGTGCCCTTCAGGGCCTTTTCAAACTCTTTCAGGCGGGCGGGAGTGTCCCGAATCACCAGGTGATCCCCCTCACGCAGCAGCAGTTCGGGAAAAGGTATCACAAATTTGCCGTTGTCCCGTTCAATGCCACTCACTTTCATAACTCCATCGGTTAGTTCTCTCGCCTTGGCCAGGGATTTGCCGACCACTGGGCTCTCCGGCAGAATAGCCAGGTGAGCCGAAAACACCCTTGGCGAAAGATCAACCAAAGGCTGATCCCGAGCCGGGATGATCCAGGGAGCGATCAACCAGAGATATGCTATGCCGATTCCGCCGGCAATGGCCGCGGGCAGCACGAAGTCGAACATATCCATTCTTTCCAGCCCCATCTCCGCCGCTACAGCGATGACCAGCAGGTTGGTGGAGGTACCAATGGTGGTGGAAGCCCCCCCGAGCAGAGTGGCAAATCCCATGGGC
>JAZBOD010000325.1:0-6856 GCA_036350955.1 Desulforhopalus sp.
CAGGATTTCTCTTTGACAAAAACGGGAATATGTCTTGTTCCGCTCCAGGATGTTTGGCATTGTAGCGAATCATCAGCAGATCGATTTCTGAGTCCAGCGCCAGCCTTCCTGCTCTTTTCCGATCATGAATGCTGGTACCTATACTCAGTATCTTTCCTTCCTGTTTAAGCTTCAAAAGGGTGTCGATTACCCCCCTGCTGTAAATCGATGATCTCCCAAGCCACCCCAGTTTGAATACATCCAGGTAAGCGGTATCAAGTTTTTGCAGGGCATTTTCCACACTACGCCTCACCTGCCAACCGAAATACCCCCAGCCGAGCATCGCCACGACATGGTTCTCTCGGCCAACTTTTATGACTTCCCTGATTCCTTCTGTTACTTTGCCAAAACCTCTTCCCCAAAGCCAATAATTCGCTCCCTGGTCAGCGGCCCATTTGATATCAGTGGAATCGATACCATAGTTACCGGCGATACCCATACGAAATATAGTCTTTTTCACAACCGGAAGCAGGGTGTGAGAAAAGTCGGCAGGAGAGAAACTCACTTTATGCTCTGTCATACTTGTAACCGTCGATGAAGTTACTTTATGTTACCGGGATCTTTTTCAATTTCGGAAAGAACCAGAACCGCAACTCAGGGCCCAGGTCTGCCACGCCGTGCAGCGGTTTCTGCAGCGGCTCACTGTTGAAAGCCAACGACCTGCAGCTCCCCAAAGTGGGTAGACTGGCATGAAGGTAACCCGTCCAGACAATGGGTTAATGAGGATGGATACGGCAAAAGTGAACTCGACGAGAAGTTTCTCAACCACCAGGGCACCTAATCAATATCCTACGGACAGGAAAGACTGATCGCCCAGACCGTGAATTTGGGACTTTACCGATTCGGCGGTTGTTGGGAATCCTCGATTCGATCATTCTTCAACTCTGACACATACCGTAAAGTTCGTCCACCTAAACTGGGAAACAACCAAAGACCCTGTAAAAAACAGCTTTTTTCGTATGTATATTATAAGCTGATCGAGAATCATCACCGTTCGATCAGAGTCAAATATAAACAGGAATATTTTCCCAAGATCAGAAAAACATTCAAATCTTATTTCTTGTTCTTCAACGATACTTATTCCAGTATAATTGTACAATTTTTCCAGAATTTTTCCATCTTGTCTGAAATTGGCAGTTACTGAATTCCAATTATCGGCTATTCCAATGCAAAGAGTAGTGATTTTTCGTCCGCCACATCTCCTTTGGGATGACAGTCCATCACTCTATATACCAGGCACCTCTGGCAAATTTCGATTCTACCCCCCCCTTCCTGGCAAAACTATTCATATATGCACCTTGGTTCCCAGGCGCACAAATGTGCCGACACGATTCGGCGATCTTGACTTGATTTCTTTTGTTCTATCAGATATTGGTCAGGACATATTGCAGTAGCCGCTGGTTTTGAAAGCCTACTGTCAAGACGCTGCGGGGGATTACAGATATTCATCCGGCGCCACCCGCCCCAGCGCAGGTGGCGAATACCTCAGGCTCTTTGCCTGACACCAATAATTCCACCCCACTTAAAACAGAAGGATCATCATGAAACGATGTGACTGGGCCCATGCAAGCCCGCTGACAGTTGCCTATCACGACGAGGAGTGGGGTGTCCCGGTGCATGACGACCAAAAGCACTTTGAAATGCTCATTCTCGAAGGGGCTCAGGCCGGGTTGAGCTGGGAGACGGTGCTGCGGAAAAGGGCGGCGTATCGCCTGGCCTTCAAAGGGTTTGACCCGGAGAAGGTGGCGCGGATGACCGACGACGAACTCGAAGCGCAGCTAACCAACCCAGGAATTATTCGTAACCGGCTCAAAGTGTTTTCCGCAAGAAAGAATGCCCTGGCCTTTATCCATATCCAGCAAGAATTCGGCAGTTTTGACCGATACATCTGGCAGGCCGTCGGCGGCAGCCCACTTGACGGCAAGCGGCAGTCGATGTTGAAGGTCCCGGCGACATCCCCTGAAAGCGAGGCACTGTCCAGGGATCTCAAGAAAAGAGGGATGTCCTTTGTCGGCCCAACCATCATCTACGCCTATATGCAGGCGGTTGGCCTGGTAAACGATCATCTGCTCTCCTGTTTTCGCCATGGAGAAATAACCGAGGAAGCCCTTTCATGAAACCACAACCCTTCCTGCTTGAACGGTATTTCGCCAAACATGAGTTTTCCGCCCCCTATCTGCTGTGTGCCTCGGACTGCGAAAGCATGACCATCGCCGAGTTGCTCGCCCTTGCCCCCGATGCAGCCGAGCAGTTCGCCACGGTCTGGCTGGGCTATACCGAGTCTCTGGGCAACCCGCGGCTCCGCCAAGCCATTGCCTCGCGGTACGACTGCATCAGTCCAGACCAGGTACTCGTTCATGCCGGAGCGGAGGAGGCGATCTTCAACTTCATGCACATCGCCGTCAGTCCTGGCGATCAGCTCATCGTCCAGGCGCCCTACTACCAGTCACTCGGGGAGGTGGCACGGAGCATCGGTGCCGAGATTTCCGAATGGCGAGGCGACCCGACCCGAGGCTGGCAGCTGGACCTTGAGGAGTTGAAGCAGCTGCTGACCCCGCGGACCAGGGTTGTCGTCGTCAATTTTCCCCACAACCCGACCGGATTTCTGCCCAGCCGCGAGTTTGTCAGTGAACTTGCCCAACTCGCCGAACAGCATGGCTTCATTCTTTTCTCCGACGAGGTTTACCGCGGCCTGGAACTCGATCCGGCCGATCGCCTGCCCTGTCTGGCCGATATCAACCACCGGGCCGTCTCCCTCGGAGTGATGTCCAAGGCCTTTGGCCTGGCCGGTCTGCGGATCGGCTGGGTTGCCACCCGAAACGCCGCTATTTTCCAGGAACTTGCCGCATTCAAGGATTATACCAGTATCTGCAACAGTGCGCCGAGCGAGTTCCTCGCCACCCTGGCCTTGACCAAGGCGGAAGAGATAATCCAGCGCAACCTCCAGATAATCCGCGGTAACCTTGAGCAGCTTGACAGCTTTTTTCAAGCCCATGCCGAGCTCTTCAGCTGGCAGCGGCCAAAGGCCGGGCCAATTGCCTTCCCCACCCTGTTGCAGGGCAATACTGAGCAGTTTTGTGCAGATCTGGTAGAAAAGGCAGGAGTTCTGCTGTTGCCGGGAACCCTTTATGGCAAAGGGTTCAACGCGTTTCGCCTCGGTTTTGGCCGGAAAAACCTCCCCGAATCCCTGCGAAGATGGGAAGAGTATCTGGATAAGGCCAAGAGACCCAGGTAGACTGCCACGATGAACGACCCGTTAAAGAAAATTCTCGAACCGATCGAGGAACTGCAAAACATCCGCGGCATCGACCTGCCGATCGGTCTCGAATTTCTTCAGCTGGTGGTCACCGGACCGCCCGGTGCCGGCAAATCCTACTATATAGAGCAAATCGGCGGCTGGCCGAATGAAGGCTACCTCGATCTCACCCACCAGGGCTGGTGGAAGAACCAGTCCCTGATCTTTCGCCCCCGGGAGGTTCACCTCGGCCTGCCATTCAAGGGTTTCAGGGAGGCGCTTACCGTTTTCGACAAGGAGTGGCTGACCAGCAAGGTTCCACTCGAACTGGAGGTAAAGCGGATCCAGATCCCGCCGATAAAGCGCTATTTTTTTCAGACCGACTGGCGGGACCGCTACATCTTTGAATTTCTCATCCCGCCGCCCAGCACCATCTACCAGCAGCGACTGGCTCGGCAGAGCGAGGGCTATTTCCCGGTCGACGACAACCTCACCCTGGAGATGGTGCGGCAGCAGGTCGCCGTTTACCGGGAGGTAGCGCTCTATCTGCACCGGGCGGGACTCAATGTCTATTTACGGAAAGGATTGGACAAACCACCGATGCGCATCGCCGAAAGGGGGGTCGCCACCGTCCCGCCCTGGACCCTCGGCCGTCGTCCGCAGCGGCCTAGCCTGAAAACCCTGGCCGGCTGGAAATGGCTGATCAGGCGACGTTACCCGATCCGCTGGATCACCTTCGGCAGTGAACCGATTGCCCTCAGCGAAGCGGGGAGGATCGCCCACGACGGGCGGAGCTTTGAGCTGATCATGGGTGATTTCCCTTTGCGCTTCCAACCGGAGATCCTCATCGGGATCAAATGGCAGAACGAGCGAAAAAACTGGATCATCAAAACCGAGCACGGCTGCTCTACCCGAAATATCCATGGTTTCATCCGCCTTCGGCTGGGTGAGACCATCGTTATCGGCCGGGAGAGCAAAGAGTACCGCGAACTGTTCCAATTTACCGAGAGTGTTGCCAACCGCCATGTCAGCGTAACCAACCGCCGAGGAGACCTGATCCTTACCCCCCTGGTGACCAGCCCGACGACCATGGTGCAGCGGATTGACGATGCCGATTACCGTGAGCAGCTCCAGTTGACCCGCCTCCAGTCGCTGATGTCGATCCGGCGCCTCTACGGGCCGAAAATCGAACCTCTCCCGGCGGATCGTGCCCTGACCCTGCTCCGTGAACTCAACCAACGCCTGCGGGCGGAACCAAACCGGCCGCTCAACAACCTCGGCCGGCCTGGGGGGCTGGTCGAGTTGCACGACAATGCCATTCCGGTGATTGTCGGTGACCTCCATGCCCAGGTGAACAACCTCCTGAAGATCCTCACCGAAAATTGTCTGCTCGAATGTTTGCGGACCAAAACCGCCACCCTGATCTTCCTTGGCGACGCGATTCATTCGGAAAATATCCGAGAGATGGACCACTTTGACAGCTCGATGACCATTATGGACCTGATCTTCCGCCTCAAGCTGGAGTTCTTTGCCAATGTCTTCTATCTGCGCGGTAACCACGACAGCTTCTCTCCTGAGCTCAACAAGAACGGTATCCTCCAGGGGGTTCTCTTTCAGCAGGCACTGCGCGACAAGCGGGGGGAGGAGTACGCCAAAGAAATGGAGATTTTTTTCGACAATCTTCCCTATATGATCAGTGGCGATTCGTTCCTTGCCTGCCATGCCGGACCTCCCAGAGGAGCTATCACCAGAGATGTCCTGATTAATATTCACCAACAGCCGAAACTGGCCAGGGAATTGACCACCAGCCGATTGCAGCGGCCCAATCATCTGGCCGGCTACCGGAAAAGCGATGTCAAACGACTCCGCACCAGCCTCTGCTGTACCCAGAAAACCAGGTTCATCGTCGGCCATACGCCAATGGATCCGTTCAACAGTTTCTGGCTGCATGTCGGGACCATCAAGAATCACCATATCATCTACAGCGCGCACAACGATGGGCCGAGCATCCTGATCCGCACCGGCAACGGGTTTACCCCAATCAGTTTTCCGGCCGAGCCCCTAACCGAGATCATCAACGATCTGCAGTAGTCAAAGATACCGGTCAACTACAAAACGATTGACTTTTTCGCCCAGTTTAGTAATGACAGCCTCAAGTTGAACCAAATCGTAATCATCTCTTAACAGAACCCTACCCCTATCTCAAAGACGGGCCGGCGATGCCGGCACATTGATTAGCCCGCCCCCAGTGGAGCTCGCCCGCCATGCCGATTCTGCCCAACCGTACCCTCTCCGGACTCCTGCGCGGTTCACCGTTCAAGCCGATCCAGGAACATATGAAGCTGGTCTTCTCCTGCGTCTGCCTGATTCCGCCACTGTTTGATGCGGTCTACCGGGAGGATGAGGAGCAAACCATCCAGTTTGCTGAAGAGATCAATACCCTTGAGACCCAAGCCGACCAGCTGAAATCGACCTTTCGGCTGAATATGCCAAAATCGCTGTTTCTTCCCGTCGACCGAAAAGACCTGCTCAATCTGATCGCCGACCAGGACCGGATCGCCGACACCGCCGAAGAGATTTCCCAGACCTTTCTCTACCGGAAAATGGTGGTCCCCGACGGGATCAAGGACCTCCTCGACGAACTGCTCGAAGGGACCATGGAGATCTCCGCTGCGGCAAGAGAGATGATCGAACAGCTCGACGAACTCCTTGAAGTCGGTTTTTCCGGGCGGGAGATCGACAAGGTCAACGCAATGATTGCCGGAGTTCGGCGCAGTGAGCATAACCTTGACGAAATCCTCCATCGGACCCGCCGGGCCCTGTTCGCCCTTGAGTCGACCCTTGACCCGGTTTCGGTGATTTTCTGGTACCGGGTGATCGATCTGCTCGGGAGGATTTCTGATCTCTCCGAAAATCTGGCCGATCGGCTGCTGCTCTTTCTCTCTAAATAAATCGAGGACCAGCATGGAAATTATTGCCGCCTACGGCACGGCCATGATCATCCTGGCGGTTATTTTCGGCGTCTATATGACCTGGGGAATCGGGGCCAACGACCTGGCCAACGCCATGGGCACCTCGGTTGGCGCCGGCGCGGTGACGGTCAAACAGGCAATCTGCATCGCCATGGTCTTTGAATTTCTCGGGGCGGTACTGGCCGGTGGCCACGTCACCAAAACCATCCGCCAGGGGATCATCGACCCGACCCCGATTACCGCCAACCCGGAGATTCTGGTCTACGGCATGCTCGCCTCCCTCCTGGCCGCGGCAGTGTGGTTGATGATCGCCTCCGCCAAAGGCTGGCCGGTTTCCACCACCCATTCGATCATCGGCGCACTGATCGGTTTTGCCATCGTCGGGATCGGTCCGGAAGCGGTAAAATGGACCAAGGTAGGCGGGGTGGTAATGAGTTGGGTGATTTCACCGCTAGTCGGCGGCACCATCGCTTTTCTCCTGGTGATGAGCACCAGAAGGCTGATTTTCGACACCGATAACCCGCTGAAAAACGCCAAGCGCTACGCGCCGATCTACATCTTTCTGGTCGGCTTCATCATCTGCCTGGTCACCATTTTCAAGGGCCTCACC
>JAZBOD010000326.1:0-5267 GCA_036350955.1 Desulforhopalus sp.
ATTCTCCCTGCTTACCCAGAGCAGGTCATTGTTCGGCCCGTAGACCCGAAGTTTTTCCCGGCGATCTACCGCCACTGTTTCCAGAGCGCCGTCGCCGTCGAGGTCGGCGTAGACAAAATCAAACAGATTGACTCCTCTCGGCAGAGGCAGCTGCGTCCCCCGGCTGAGCTGGTAATCGGTATCGACCTCGAGGAGAAATACCCCGGGGCGAAGCAGGTCAAGTTTATCAACACCGCGCTGCTGTCCGGCCAGCCGCCAGCCCTGGCCGGCGACCGGCAGAGGGCGCAGGTACCAGCGCAGGCGCTGGGCCAGGACCCGGAACTCCCCTTGTCCCCCCCAGGTGGCAATCATTGACGAGACATCAATCCCTTCAGTGCCGCTGAGATAGATCTCCTGGCGGCCATCACCGTCAAGGTCGGCAAGGTTCAGCGCATGGCAGCGGATATCTACCGGCAGACGGAACGAGTCGATCTCCCGCCATCTCTTCTCTTGGACGGCGAAGACCTGCAGCTGCCGGCCGGCAAGGGTGAGAATCTCGTCACTGCCATCACCGTCGAGGTCTCCCACTACCATCCGCTCTACTTCCCGGCCAAAGCTTATGCTCTGTTTGCCCCCTAGAGCCCGGACCGCGACAAGCCCATCCGGGGCGCCGATAACCATTCCCGTGTACTGCCCCTGTTTATAGGCCAGTTCCGGATGGGGGGTGACAAACATCGCCGTGCCGTCGACCGCTGGCTCTTGTGCCGCGCCACCGCGCGCAATACCCGCCTCCTGATACACGGCGGCAGCCATCTCTGCCGCCAACCCCTCGATATCGCCGAGAAGAGCGGATGGTGACTGGGAGAGGATCGAAAACTGGAGGACCTGCTTGTCCACCGCCAGGGGATAGAGGCTGACCTGGATGTTCAGCCCGCCGCTCAGGGCAAAGAGTGCGCCGGAGACCAGATAGTCGGCCGCCGTACCGTCAAGGGTTCCCGGGGCACCCTGCTTGAGTGACGCCAGCTCCTTTTCGGAAAAGGTTCGGTCAACCACCCGCAATCCACCGTCTGCGGCCAGCCGGGCGGCGAGCATCCCCCGGATACTGCCGCCAAGATAGGCATATTGTCCGGCGGCACTGCTGTCAAAGTCGGCAAAGACCAGGGCGGGGACCGCACTGTTTTCGGCGGCATCTAGCCGGCCCACCCCTGCCGTCAGGACGCAGAGCATTACCAGTATATACAGTAGACGACCGGTTCGCATACCTTCTCCTTAGTTGTTCTCATTAGCCAGCGGTACCTGCCAGTCCGGCCATGGCACCCTGAAAAAACGACAGATTTTGATTATTCCATGAAAATCGCCTTGCCCAGACCGCCTGGGGCCTTACCTTCAGTTGCGGCGCTTCGGCCAGCAGCTCATTGTAGGGTGCGCACCGCGCACCAACCAGCAAGCCCTAAAGCATCAAAATGGTGCGTATGACGCACCCTACGGCGTTCCCCAAATCGCCCAATCCAGCTCTACCAGGGCGGTCTGTGGGCATGAAGATTTTCAGAGCTGCAGTGCCATGCAGGTTATAGCGCAATTCCCGGCGTCGGGCAAGCCATCTGTACTCTCAGCCGGAGCTGGGATGAACCAGATGTTGATTGCAGGGCGGCGAATTTGTCTCTTGACTTTTCCCGGGCAAGGCTTGAATATGTAGGCAGAGCTCGGCAGTTTTCAGAAGGACAACAGAGCCGAACAGGTGTATAATAGTCTCATGAAATCGTTTAGCCGCCATATTACCGGAATTCTCCTCGGTTGCCTGTTCATCCTGCACGCTGCAGCGGCTGTGGCCGAAGGCGGTGATGACCGCCATCTAGCCTACCGGGTGACCAGCTATAATCTTGGCGCCTTTGCCGATGAGGGGCAATTGCGGGCAGGGGGGAGGGTCTGGACCGATTTTCAGCCACTGCTGATTACCGGTTCCGCCGCCGACATACTCAACAGCGAACACCAGGAAGTGGTCTCCTGGGTGGAGGTCGACGCGCATACGGCCAACAGCGGTGGTGTCGCCGTGGCCGCCGAATTTGCCGCTTCGGCAAAACTCTCCATTCAAGGTGCCTTTGGTCTTACCCGTAACATGTGGTCCCCCGACAGTGCCGATTACCAGGGGAAATCGAGTTGGGAGGCCAATCTGGGGGTGGTTTACCACCTGCTCAACAACCTCTCCTATGGCCTGCATTTCGGCTATATGGATACCGGTGATCTGTTCTCCGATAAAAGCAGCTATGCCGATGTCGAAAGTATCATCATGATCAGCAACCGGCTGACCATGAGTTTCTGATCTTTCCGCCGCTCTTCTCCCCGACCGCTCTGGCCGAAACCGAACAGTAACGCGAGACCCGCGCCGCTTTCCACTCAAGGATCGACTTGACAAGTTGTCCCACTTGGCATAAGAGGAGGTGTTCCCGGCGGAAATGATCTGTTGAGCAGCTCCTTCGCTTCCCCCCATAAGGTCCCGGCCATGCCTACCGCTGCAAGTTCTGAGGCATACAATATCCTGATGTACAGCCATGATACCTACGGGCTGGGACATATCCGCCGGACAATGGCGATTGCCGGACATCTGCGCGGCCCATCGACCAACGTCCTGATCCTCACCGGTTCACCAATCGCCGGCCGCTTCCGCTTCCCGGACCAGGTCGATTTTGTACGGATCCCGGGAATGATCAAAAAAACCAATGACGAGTACCACTCCCTGTCGATCCGCATCGACCCGGATAAGGCCCTGGCCATCCGTACCAATATCATCCTTGCCACCACACAGGCCTTTCAACCGCACCTGGTGATCGTTGACAAAGAACCGCTCGGCCTGAAAAAGGAGATGCTGCCTACCCTGGAGTGGCTGAAAAGGGAACGCCCGGAGACCATGATGGTCCTTGGCCTGCGCGATATCCTCGACGACCCCGAGGTGGTCTGCCAGGACTGGCGAGAAAAAAACATCTACAGCCTCCTCGAAGAGCTGTACGACGAGATCTGGGTCTATGGCAACCAGGGGATATATGATCCGGTGACGATGTACCAGATACCGACCTCGATTCACCAAAGAGTCCGGTTCACCGGCTATATTCCCCGCAAACAGTTCAGCGAAGAGACCCGGCGGAAACTCCAAAAACGGCTGCGGAAACGGCACCGCATCGCCGCTGAGGAAAAGTTCGTCCTGGTCACCACCGGGGGAGGAGGCGACGGAGCCGAAGTCATTGAGCATTTTCTCACGATGTTTGAGACCTATCCGGATGCCCTGCCATTCCGGGCGCTGATTGTCACTGGCCCCTTTATGCCACAACCGGTGCGAGATCGCCTGAAAAAACGGGCAAAACGGTTTGCCATCGAGACTCTCCCTTTCCATCCGCGGCTCGAGGAGCTGATGGCCGCCGCCGATCTGGTTATCTCCATGGGCGGCTACAACACCATCTGCGAGATTCTTACCCAGCACTCTCCGGCACTGATCATTCCCCGGGAAACCCCGCGCCGGGAGCAGCTTATTCGCGCCGAACGGCTCCACCGGGAAGGACTCCTCGACTATATCCCCTGGCACGAGGTAACTCCTGCCTTATTGCGGGAGAGAATCTTCGCCCGGCTCAAAGACGGTGAGCTCTTCCGGCAAACCATGGCAAAATTCCCCCTGAGCGGCCTGGAGACCATGGTGAAAAGACTCTCCGACTTCAAGAATACCAACGGTCCCGGGCACCACCTTGGCTGAAAACTTAGCTGATATGCCGGCCGTTCTCGGCTATGTACTGAAAGGTTTCCCGCGAATTTCCGAGACCTTTATCGCCAATGAGATTCTCCAGCTGGAGGAGCTCGGTTTCACCCTGCGGCTCTTTTCGATGCGCCAGCCTCGGGAAAATTTCAGCCATCCGATGGTCAAGAAGATCAAGGCGCAGGTTACCTATCTTCCCAGTGAACTGCTCCTTGACTTTCCCCGGCTGCTGCTCCCCAACATCTTTCTCGCGGTGAAAAGGCCTGGCCCCTATCTGCGCACCCTGCGCAGTGCCGCTATGGGTGTCAAGAAAGATAATCCCCTTGCCACCTTAAAGCATCTCCTCCAGGCGCGGTATCTCACCAATCGGGTTCTGCTGCGGGAAAAGATCAGCCACCTCCATGGCCACTTCGCCCACTCACCGACCTCGGTGACCATGTTCGCCGCCGAGCTGAGCGGCATCCCGTTCAGCTTTACCGCCCACGCCAAGGATATCTACACCACAAAAGCGGAAAAATTGCGGCGCAAGGTTGACCGCGCCGCCTTCGTCGTGACCTGTACCAGACACAACCGTGCCTATCTCGAGAATATCGCCCCTGCCTCATCTACCCCGCTGCACTGCCTCTACCACGGCATCGATCTGGAGCTGTTTCGCCGACCCCAGCGACAGCCGGCAAGTCACCAGCCGGCAAAAATTCTCACTGTCGCCCGGCTTACTGCGAAAAAGGGGCTGCCGACGGTCTACCGGGCGCTTGCCCTGCTCCACGCCGCTGGCCTGCATTTCCAGCACACTCTGGTAGGCGATGGCGAAGAGCGGGGGGTGATTCTGGCCCTGATTGACGCCCTTGGGCTGAGCGACCACTGCCGCTGGCTGGGCACCCTCAGTCATGACCAGGTTGTCGAGCTCTTTGTAGAGAGCGACCTGTTTGTGCTCGGCTGCGAAATTGCCGCAAGCGGCGACCGCGACGGCATCCCCAACGTCCTGGTGGAGAGCCTGGCCATGGGGGTGCCGGCCGTGGCCCCGGCGGTTTCGGCAATTCCGGAAATTCTCCTTGATGGAGAAACCGGTCTTACCGTCCCGCCTGGAAACCCGCAGGCGCTCAGCCAGGCAATGACCCGGCTGCTCGCCGATACCGGCCTGAGAAGGCGGCTGATCGACGGTGGCGTCAAGCACGTCCGGGAAAATTTCAACAACCGGTCCCTGACCAGACAGCTGGCCGCTATCTTTGCCGCCCACAACCCGGCCCTGCTGCCGGAAAACCTTTTTTAAAAGATGGAGGAGAGTGATGGGCGCTGAACCGACCACCTTTGGCCTGCTGCGCCACGGCCAGACCGAGTGGAATCTGCTCAAAAAGATTCAGGGTTCCGCCGATTCACCACTCTCGTCGGCCGGTCGAGAGCACTGCCGGCAGTGGGCCAAAGTGCTCGAAGGCTGCCGCTGGGGAAGAATCCTGGCCAGCGACCAGGGCAGGGCCCGGGAGACCGTGGCAATCCTCAACAGCCATTTGCAACTGCCGGAAAGTTTTGATCCCCGCCTGCGGGAGCAGGA
>JAZBOD010000327.1:0-7874 GCA_036350955.1 Desulforhopalus sp.
AGCCGTAACGGTCGATATAGGCCTTTGCTTCAGGGTAATCGGCAACCACCTTGACACAGAGGATCAGGTCGAGAAACTCACTGCCCCAATCATTTTCGCCTGCAGCAACGATGAACGGAGAAAGAGCAACGCTTTGCCGACACCCCCGCATCTCCACCCCAAGCCCCTGAAGGAGAGCGGCAATCTCCGGGAGAAACGCCGGAGCGACTGCTTGGTGAATCAGCAACCCTTCCAGGGCGTTACATACTCCGGGCCGGGAGGTTTTGGCATTGACTATCATCGGTGCCGCCTTGGCCAAATCGGCATCCTGATCGACATAGATGTGGCAGACCCCTTTGTAGTGTTTGAGTACAGGAATCCGGGAATTTTCAACGACAAAGCGAATCAGGCCTTCGCCGCCGCGGGGGATGACCAGGTCGATCTCCTCTTCATGGCGGAGCAGGGCAGTGATCGCCTTACGGTCGGTAACCGGTATCAGCTGAACCACATCGGCAATGACCCCTTCGGATTGCAGGGCACGATGAATGAGCGAGGTCAGGGCAAGGTTGGACTGCAGCGCTTCTGAGCCGCCGCGCAGGATAACCGCATTGCCGGCCTTCAAGCAGAGGGCGGCGGCATCGATGGTGACATTGGGGCGTGATTCATAGATCATCGCAATCACCCCGAGGGGTACCCGCATCCGGCCAACCTGCAAACCGTTGGCCCGGCGGGTGAACTCCTCAATCTGGCCAATGGGGTCGGCCAGGGTGATCAGTTGCCTGAGACCGGCAACCATCGCCTCCAACCCTGCCTGACTGATCCGCAGCCGGTCGAGCATTGCGGCGGAGAGTCCTTTGGCACGTGCCTGGTCAAGATCCTGCTGGTTTGCGGCGAAAATCACCGCCTTTTCGGTGAGCAGCAGTTCTGCCAGAGTGTTCAGTGTCCGGTCTTTGGTGAGGGTGGAGAGGCCAGCGATAGCTGCTGCTGCGTGTTTTGCCCGCCCCGCCAGATCGGCAATGGTTTTTTCCATAGAAGGCCTCTGTTCCGGGATGATTAGAGGACGACGAGGTTGTCCCGGTGCATCACCTCATCGCAATATTTATACCCGAGAACCCGCGCGATATTGTCTGAGCGCAGTCCTTTGATTTTTTGAATATTTGCCGAACTGAAATTGGTCAGTCCAATGGCGATCGGGTGCTGGTCTCGATCGACGCAGGTAACCGGGTCGCCAACGCCGAAGACCCCATCGACCTTGAGAATCCCCGAGGGAAGAAGGCTTTTCCCCATACGGGTAATTGCGGTGCAGGCTCCCTCATCAAGGGTTACCTTCCCTTTTGGTTTGAGAACATAGGCGAGCCACCTTTTTCGGCTCTGCATTTTTTCCCTTTTCGGCAGGAAAAAGGTCCCGACCATCTCTCCGGAAAAGAGATGCTTGAGAATATCGGGCCGCCGACCGGGACCGATAAAGCTGCTCCCCCCTCCGGAGGAGACCATCTTGGCGGCGCGAATTTTACTCTGCATCCCGCCTGTTCCGAGAACACTCTTGCTGTTGCCGGCCATCGCCTCAATTTCCGGAGTCACCTCAGCAACGGTATATATCGGCCGGGCATCAGGGTCAGTAAGGGGATTTCGGTCATAGAGGGCATCAACATCGGTGAGACAGATAAACATCTCCGCCTCGATCAAATTGGCGAGCAGCGCGCCGAGGGTATCGTTGTCGCTGAACTTGAGTTCTTCGCTGGAAACGCTGTCATTCTCGTTAACCACCGGAATCACCCCCAAATCAAACAGGGTCAGCAGGGTGTTGCGGACGTTGAGGTAGCGTTTTCGGTCTGCCAGGTCGGCATGGGTCAGAAGAATCTGGGCGATATTTTTGCCGTAGCGGGCGAAAGCCTCATCGTAGTCATGCATCAGCCGGGACTGGCCAATTGCCGCCAGTGCCTGTTTCTGCCGGATAGTCAGGCCATGCCGGTCGTCAAAACCGAGTTTGCGCTTCCCGGCAGCGACTGCACCAGAGGTTATCAGGATTACCTCCCGGCCGCTATCATGAAGAAAAGAGATCTCCCTGGCGAGGTTGCCAATAACCTGCTGGTCGAGGCCATCGGCTGAAGTGAGAATAGCGCTCCCCACCTTGATGACCACCCGCCGCGCCTTATCGAATAGCGTTTGCCGGTAATAAAGGCCCTCCTCGATCCCGGTTGCCAATGCCATGTTTCTCTCCCCCCATTGTATGCACTGGTGTCTTGGTGCATCCGGTAAATTGCTTGGAATTAACCCGGGGATATTCTTACACCGATCGACCAGTGTGTTTGCCGGAGCCCTTATTCTTCTCTGAGCTTCATCATCACTTCAAAAATCACCTCGCGCAAGGCGGGCACGCCCTCTCCGGTTAACCCGGAAATAGTCATAACACGGGAGCCCAGATCGTGAAAATACTTTTCCAGATGACCAATTTCCTCACTGTCAAGCAGATCGGCCTTGTTTAAGACAAGAATTCTCGCTCGTTGGACCAACTCTTCATTGTAGAGCCGCAATTCGTTGAGGATAACTTCAAAATTCTCGATAGCTTTCGGGTCTGCGGCATCAAGAACGTGGAGCAACAGGCTGGTACGTTCAATATGGCGGAGAAAGGTATGGCCAAGCCCGGTTCCCTGATGGGCGCCGGCAACCAGACCAGGGATGTCGGCGAGAACGATCGGCCGCTGCAATTTGTGTCCCATGACCCCGAGTTGGGGCTCCAGGGTGGTGAATGGATAGGCAGCAATTTTCGGACTGGCGGCGGACAACTGAGATAACAGAGTCGACTTGCCGGCATTGGGCAGACCGACCAGGCCAACATCAGCGAGCAGTTTCAGTTCAATTTTCAACCAGAACTCTTCACCAGCTTTTCCCGGGGTGGCAAATCTTGGCGTACGGTTGGTTCCGCTGGCAAAGTGAGGATTACCCATTCCGCCATCGCCGCCCCTGGCAGCGAGAAAACTCTCTCCCTCTGTGGCCAGATCGGCCAGAACCCTGCCGCTCTCAACGTCCTTGATCACCGACCCGACCGGCACAAAAAGCGTACAATCCTTTCCCTTGCGGCCGTGCATGTCCTTCCCTTTACCGTGTTCTCCGCGCTCGGCCTTAAAATGAGACTGAAACCGAAAATCAACAAGGGAGTGGAGTGAGGCTTTGGCGACGATAAACACACTGCCCCCTCGACCACCGTCCCCGCCATTGGGTCCGCCTTTAGGGACGAATTTTTCCCGACGGAAACTGATACAACCGTTACCGCCGTCGCCGCCTTTCACAAAAAATTTTGCTTCATCGATAAAAGACATGTGCCTGCCGTGGGAGAATCTTCCCCCTGTTGAGCAAAATCTGCATGTTCAGCAAAAAAAAACTCGACCATCAATACGCGATTGAGGTCGAGTCGTATTCCCTTGGCGATGAGCGGACAGTCCCTATTGCAAGGCTGTCGGTCCTGCCAGGGTTAAGCGTCGGGATAAACGCTTACCCGTTTTCTGTCTTTCCCGAAATCTTCGAAGGTGACAACTCCGTCAACTTTGGCAAAAAGGGTGTAGTCACGGCCGCAACCTACGTTGGTGCCCGGATGGATTTTGGTCCCGAGCTGGCGTACCAGAATGTTGCCGGCCTTAACCACCTGTCCGCCGAAGCGCTTCACCCCACGCCGTTGCCCTGCACTGTCCCGGCCGTTTCTGGAACTGCCACCTGCTTTCTTATGAGCCATCTCTCAACTCCTCATCTGGGCTGATTTGCCGCCCGTTAAAAACTCTCAGAAACCCCGCATGGGATAGACTGGCCTTAAAATAATAGGCTTTTCCGTAAAAAAAATCAGCGCTGATCAGGTAACGTACTCAACTGACCATCACCGTTCAACGGCTTCATGCCGAAATCTGTTCAATCTTTAAGGCGGTGTAGGATTGTCTGTGACCCTGTTTCAACCGGTATCCTTTGCGTCGCTTCTTTTTAAAAACAATAACCTTTTTGCCCCGGCCCTGTTCGGCAATGATCGCGGTGACCTTGGCCTTCTCCAGCACAGGCCGGCCGATCTGGATGTTCTCGCCATCGACCACCATCAGGACATCGGCGAGGTCGATGTTATCGCCGACCTGACCTGCCAATTTTTCCACCCGAAGCTGATCGCCGCAGGCAACCTGGTACTGTTTCCCGCCGGTACGGACTATCGCATACATATGTCACCCTCTTTCAATAGCTCTGCTTTATGAGCCATTTGCAAAACGATCTTTTCGCCCAAAATCTGCGTTATGCTCAAAATTTTATCCTCGGGATATCAACTGTATGCCTGTGGTAAAATTTTTCCCATGCCTTGATTTTGAACGAAAATCTTCGTTTTGCAAAAGGCTCTTATTATAGTTCTTGACAAAGTCCGCTCTTCCGAATGACCTTCGTCAAGGTACTTATCCCGTTTATTGAGCTGAGGATAAGAGTCTTTTCTTGCCGCAAGAACGAGGCAGTCTATCCTCAAGGAGAAGCGATGTCAATACTATTTGCTCGGGTACCGCCGGTTTTTTCATCTTATCCGCGAGGCAGGCCTACCCGCCGTACTCCAGGCGGGCTTTTTCTTTTTCGGCGCGGATAGCACAGGCTCTGGTAAAAGCGGCCTTCTTGCCGTGTTTGGAGATGGAAACCGAAGTCTTCCCCTGTTTTCCCTGGTGGGTTACCCAACTCACTTCGTAGCGGTTGAGTTTTTCGTTGAGGCGGACACCAACCACGCCGGTGCCGGAGTTACTCACTGTCACCATATGCTTGTTGGTCCGCACTTTACCCAGTTTCTTTTCGGTCTTGTCCCGCCAGGTGATTGCTGAAAGCAGACTGGAGTAACGGCCACCACACTTCCGGTCGGAAAAGAATTTTGAATGGGTTCTGCCAAGAAACCGAACCCGAACGTACCAGCCGTGGGTTCTCTTTGATTCCTGGTCTATCCTTGCGATATCCTTATGTTTTTCGAGAAGTAATTTTTGTTTTTTATCTTCGTCCATTATTTTCCTCTCTGCATATCCTGGGAAAAGTTGATACTGTTACCCTGTCGGGCACGCTTTTGGCTGATGTGCAAAAACTGTTCATCTGGTAAAATCTTGGTATTCGGTGGCGATAAAAGCCCAAACCCTGACAATACCTTCCAGCAGGGTAATTAGTGGTTCCCGGGAAGGAAGTCAACCTCTTTTCACGGTCCTCTTTAAAAAAATATTTGTATTATTAGTCCTTCCAGCCGTTTTCTCTAAAATTATAACCTCTTACTCGAGCACATGCTAACTGAGAACATGGAAACGATAAGCGAGCATCTTTACGGCCTGCTTGATACCGTCCGCGCCCTGCGCGGTGACCAGGGTTGCCCCTGGGATAGACGGCAATCTCCACAAACCATCCGAAAATACCTCCTCGCCGAGTGCACAGAACTTGTTGCGGCAATTGACAAGGCCGATCCGGAAAACACCTGCGAAGAACTCGGCGATCTGCTCTACATCATCATCATGCTCGCCGAGATCCATGCCGACCGCGGTGATTTCGTCCTTGCCGAGGTAATCGCCGGCATAAACGCTAAACTGATCCGTCGACATCCCCATGTCTTTGCCGGCCAGAGCTACAACAGCGAGGCCGAACTGGCCGAGCAATGGCAGGCAATTAAGGCCCAGGAGAAGAAAAAAAATAGCAATTGACACGTTTATCCTGTCTCTGTAATATAGTCAGTTTTTATCGGGAGGCAAACTGCCGAATGAAGGGCAGGCTATCCCGCTATGTTGAGGGCCCCAGCAGGTCCTCTCCCTTCTCGCTCTTGTCGGACATGGCAAGGGCCGAACCCGCGGGGAGATGATTTCCCGCAAAAACATGAGTCCATGAGGAGGAACCATGCGCAGGTACGAAACGATCTTTATTCTTCGCCCGAACAGCAGTGAAGAAGAGATCACCAGAATTATCGACAATACCAGTCAGGTGATCGGCAACGACCAGGGCTCGATCATCGAAATGAATCGTTGGGGGATGAAAAAACTGGCCTATCTCATCAAAAAAGAGAGCCTTGGCTATTATGTTTTCTGTGATTATGCCGCCTCCCCGGCAGCGGTTACCGAAATCGAAAGAAAATTCCGGATTGATGATGCCGTCCTCAAATATCTGACCATCAAAATCGACGAAGGCATGACTGCCGAGAAGATTGCCGCTGCCGTTGCCGAAGTCTCCGCTAAAGCGACGGAGCCTGCGGAAGACGACACGGAAGAAGAAGATCAGGCTGATACCGATGGCGACGACGATACCGCCGACGAAGAAGAATAATCAGCAATACCGGGGAACCGGCATTGCTCTTAAACCCCAGGGAGGGTATCGCAATGGCTCAGAGACCGCAAAAAAAATTATTTTCCCGTAAAAAATCCTGCCGCTTCTGTGGTTCAGGCGAACAAAAAATCGACTATAAAGATGTCAAAACTTTGCGTAATTTTGTTTCCGAAAGGGGAAAAATTATTCCAAGGAGGATTGTCGGCACCTGCGCCACCCATCAGCGCCAGTTGTGTGACGCCATCAAAAAGGCTCGGCAAATTGCCTTTTTGCCCTACTCCGGATCAACCCAGGGCTGATGAGTAGCCGAGAGTAACCGAAGGAAAACCAGGTGGGGATCGACGTTACAGAGCAACCGCGAATCGGTACAATTTTCCGCACCATTCTTCTGGTGGTTCTGGTTATTATCCTGCCAGCGGTGAACTGGTCACTTTTTGGTTGGCTGCAGATCTTTCTGCCGCTGACAGCGTTTGTTCTGCCCAGCCGGTTCGGTGCCTTTGCCGGCGGACGAATGCTACTGACCGCAGCGGTTCTGGCGCTGGTTGTCTATGCCCTTTTGCGTAGCCTGGACATGTACCTCTTTTCCTCTACGCTGCTTTTTGCCGGTTACGTATTGTTCCTTTCGGCGCAACGACGGAATTCCCCTTCCTTAAGTGGCCTGAAAGGCTGTCTCGCCATGGCCGCAGCCTGGCTGGTGATGATGACCGTTTTCTCTTTCGGGGCGGAGTTGTCGAGCTACGGCCGGTTACTTCAGGCTTTGGACGAAGGGCTTGCGGCAACCGGGCAGTATTACCGGGAGAGTGAGTCGGTGAGTACCGACAGTCTGGTGGTTTTGGAAAGCACCATTCTCCAACTCAGGGCGATTGTTCCAGTAATCCTCCCGGCAATGCTTGGCTTTGTCATTCTTGCCTTGGTCTGGTTCACCATGGTGGTTGGCAATCTGTTGCTGCTCCGCACTGGCGGTAACGCACCTTGGCCAGACTACCGATACTGGCAACTGCCGGAAAAATTGGTCTGGCTGCTGATTTTTTCAGCCGGAATGATTCTGATTTCGCTGCCGCTGGTTCGCTCAGTTGGCATCAATCTGGTCATTTTGCTCAGTGTCGTATATTGTTTCCAGGGACTGGCAATTACCATCTATTTCATGAACAAATGGAAGGTGCCAATCCTCTTTCGCTCTTTTTTTTATGTGATGATCGTTTTCCAGTCTTTGGGAACTCTGGCATTGCTTATTTTGGGAATAGCCGAAAACTGGGTTGATTTCCGAAAATTAAAATCGGCAAAAGAGGAGCAAAACCAATAACGCATTATCCCGATAAGCGAGAAAGTTTTCAGCCAAAAACGAGAGATTTGCGGTTAACCTCAACCTCAAGGACAGTATGCGGCTGGCAACCAGACCGGTACTTTGCCGCAGGTTGATGCGGGAGAAATACAGATAATCAACCAGCAAAGGACCAACACTCGCCTCAGGGGATAGGTAAATATACGCCGGGGCCGAAACCTCTGGCAGGAACTTTTTCGGCCTTTGTGCCGCACAATC
The DNA here is from genome assembly GCA_036350955.1 of Desulforhopalus sp. GTDB lineage: Bacteria > Desulfobacterota > Desulfobulbia > Desulfobulbales > Desulfocapsaceae > Desulforhopalus_A. Next base: position 7,814 of record JAZBOD010000327.1, read on the forward strand.
AAAGGAGTTGACACGATGGAAATCATACTCAAAGAGACGATCGCCACCCTCGGCCAGGAAG
>JAZBOD010000328.1:0-2267 GCA_036350955.1 Desulforhopalus sp.
CGCCCCTAGTCTCGTCCATGAAGACCTTGACATCACTCTCCGCTCTATCCGGGATTTTTTCAGCCTTGACGTCGACAGTCTGGTCATCGACGATGCCGAGGCCTACCGTAAACTGCTGGACCACGTCAAGACATTTGCCCCGCAGTTGGCCGAACGGATCAGCCTTTATCAGGAAACGACCCCCCTATTCGACGCCTATAACATTGAGGTGGAGATCTCCCGGGCCATTGAAAAAAAGGTCTGGTTACGCTCCGGAGGCTACATCATCATTGAAAGTACCGAAGCCCTCTCGGTGATAGATGTCAACACCGGCCGTTATGTCGGGAAAAACGATCTCAACGACACCATATTCAAAACCAATATGGAGGCGGCGGTAGAGATTGCTTACCAGCTGCGCCTGAGAAATATCGGCGGAATTATCATCATCGATTTCATCGACATGGAGAATGACCAGCACCGCGAGCAACTCTATTCGACTTTTAAAGAAGCGGTGAAAAAGGATAAAAGCCGTAATAATATTTTAAAACTCAGCGAATTCGGTCTGGTGCAGATGACCAGAAAGCGCAACAGTGAAAATCTCCATCAGCTGATGTGCGAACCCTGCCACTACTGTTCTGGGGAGGGCATGGTAAAGTCACGCCGGACCATCTGCTACGATATCTTCCGTAAGCTGAGCCGAAATGCCCCGAAACATCACGGAACGACAATCACCCTCAGGGTCCATCCCCGTATTGCCGAGTTGCTCAACAGTGAAGAGGAAACGACCAGAAAAAGGGTGGAAAAAGATATTGGCAAACGGATCGTGATTGCCCCGTCAAAAGATCTGCATATTGAAAAATATGAAATAATCTGGCAGAAATAGACCCGGTAAAAACCTCGATTCGACAATTTTTTCCAAGACGTATCCCAACATCATGGCTTTGCGCAGATCAAAACAATCAAGGGGGAAAAGCTATCTGTTCTTTTTCCTGCTCGCTCTTCTGGCCATCGGCTCGGCAACCATTTTCGTCCTGTTTTTTGAGGGAAACAAGCCGGGAGTAAACCTGATTAAACCCCAGACCTCCCTGGGCAAATACGGGGAGATCCATATCCAGGTCAGCGATGCTGGCAGTGGACTCCGGAGTATTGCCGTCTCCGCCGAGCAGGGTTCGGTCAGCAAAGTTCTCCTCCATGAAGAGTATCCACGAACCGCCTACCAGGGTGCCGCCGGCCCGCTTGAAGTGGAAAAAAGTGTCAACTTTGCTGTTGCAGAAGAGGGTTTTGCCGATGGGGAACTCACTCTTACCGTCAAGGCGACAGATTTTTCCTGGCGGGGATGGTTTCAAGGCAATAAGACCGTGATACAGCGTAAGGTGACCATCGATACCGAACCGCCGAGACTGCAGATTCTCCACAGCCAGAGGTACCTTCTCCAGGGGGGGAGTGGTATTGCCATTTACCAGAACTCCGATAGCGATGCCCGGCATGGGGTGGAACTCGCTAACCGGTTCCATCCAGGCTTCCCGATCGGTGACGGCCGGGATGATACCTATATCGCCTATTTTGCCATGCCCTACGACCTGCAGCAGCTCGACAATCTTCAGGTGGTCGCCACCGATGTGGCAGGCAACAACGCTGCTGTTTCTTTTAAGCCAACAGTCAAAAAAAGCGCCTTTAAAAAAGACAGTATCACAATCAGCGACAGCTTTCTTGAGGCGAAAATTCCCGAGTTTGAACAGTACGCCGAGGAAATGACCGGGGATAGCTTGGAAAAATATCTCTATACCAACCAGATCATGCGGGTAGAAAACAACAGGCGGATCAGCCAACTCTGTGACCAGCCGTCCGCCGAACGCTACTGGCAGGGGAATTTCCGGCGAATGCCGGGAGCCAGCCGGGCCGGTTTTGCCGACCACCGCACCTACCTTTATCACGGCCAGGTCATCGACCAGCAGGTTCACCTCGGGGTGGATATTGCCTCAACCAGGAATGCCGAGGTGCGCGCGGCCAATGCTGGTCGGGTGATCTTTGCTGATTACCTGGGGATTTACGGCAACATGGTGCTTGTTGATCACGGCCAGGGGATTTTTTCGTTATATTCCCACCTCAGCCAGATGCGGGTCAGCCCCGGCGATATGGTCGATACGACATCGGTGCTCGGTTTGACCGGTACCTCAGGGATGGCCGGGGGCGATCACCTCCATTTCTCAGTGCTGATCAACGGAGAGTTCGTCACCCCGGTGGAGTGGTGGGATCAAAATTGGCTGGAAGTCAATATTGAGGAACCC
>JAZBOD010000329.1:0-5423 GCA_036350955.1 Desulforhopalus sp.
ACGGCGGAGACCCCGATCTTCAATTTTCTCGAAGTAGACGACTGGTTTCCGACGATCAGTGTCAATGTTGCCGGGAACCACAGCAACACCACCTTAAGCCAGGTCGCCGAAGAGCTGAAAATCCCCTTGAGCCAGCTCGTCGGGGTGCGCGAGGTGAGGTTGAGCGGCGATTTTACCCGTGAATTTCACCTGATTTTTTCTCCGGAAAAGGCCCGGCTGACCGGGGTCACCTATCTTGAGGTGGCCGAGGCCCTTCGTTCCGCCGGGATCTCCTACCCGGCAGGCAATGCCGAAACCGCATTGGGGGAACTGGTTGTCCGGGTCGATGAACAGTACACCTCCCGCAGTGACCTCTATAACACTGTTATCCGTCGTGATGGTGAGGCGACGCTGCTCCGGCTCGGCGATGTCGTCGAGGAGGGGTATTTCAGCTACCGCGACCCCTATGTCATCACCTCGGTGGATGGCCAGGATTGCGTAACCCTGCAGGTCCTTAAAAAACCGGAAGGGAACGCCCTGTTCATCGCCGAGCGGGTGAAAAACCTGGTGGCAGAGTTGCGGCCGGTTTATGCCGAACAGGGCATCACCCTGCGGGTCACCCAGGACTCCAGCACGAGAATCGCCGATTCCGTCCGGGTGCTGGGAACCAATCTGCTCCTCGGGGTCTTTCTGGTCTGCCTGATTATCTGGCTGTTCATGGGCTTCAGAAACGCGGCAATCACCACCATCGGTATACCTTTTGCCTTTCTCGTCACCATGGTGCTGATGTACCTCACCGGCAATTCGGTGAACGAGGTGTCACTTTTTGCCTTTGTCTTGGTGTCGGGGATCATTGTTGACGATGCCATCGTTGTGGTGGAAAATATCTTTCGCCATCTTCAGGCCGGGAAAGCGCGGATCGAGGCGGTGATCGACGGTACCGCCGAAGTATTTCTGCCGGTCATCAGCGCCACCCTGACGACGATGACCGCTTTTTTGCCGCTGCTGCTGATGACCGGGATGGTTGGTGATTTTTTTGCCATTGTCCCGAAAACCATCGTCTTTGCCCTGGCCGCCTCTCTGCTTGAGTGTCTGCTCATCCTCCCCTGCCATTACCTGGAGTTTGGCCCCCGCCAGGAAAAGGTTTCGGCTGCGGCAGTGTCGGTGGTTCCCGAGTGGGGATACCGGGAAGGGCGAGTGATGGGTGGTTTTCGCAGGGCCATCCACCGGGCGATCCTGTTAATCCTCCGTTTTCGTCTCTCTTCACTGTTGGTGCTGATCCTCCTCTTCATCTCCTGCCTCGGGGTCTTTGTCGGATCTCTGCTCGGCTGGACCAATCTGGTGAAGATCCAGTTTTTCCCGGACAACTACTCCCTCTACTTCGCCGAATTGGCCGCCCCCCCGGGGACCCCTCTGGAAAAAACCCATCAACTGGTCAAGGAGATGGCTGAGGCGGTTGTCGCTGAAGGAGAAGGGCAGGCCGAATCGGCGCTGGGCTTTGCCGGCTACTATATCAACGAGGATTTCAGCCCGGTGTTTGGCAGTAATCTCGGCTATATTGCCGTAACCCTGCCCGGCACCGCCGAGCGACATTTTGCCGACTACCCGGAAAACGATGTTGTCGCCCATCTCGATCAGGTCCGTCAACTGCTGCGGCCGGTGTTGCCCGAGGGGTACACCCTGGTCGTCCGTCCGGAAAAAGACGGGCCACCGGCCGGCAAGGATATCAATATTCGGGTGCTGGGCAGCGATTCCGCCAATGTCACTGCCCTTGCCGGGCGGATTGCCGGGTTTCTCGAGGACGCGCCCGAGGTAGCCCCCTGGCTGGTCGATCTCCAGGATGATCAGGGCAGAAAGGTCGGGGTGTACCGGATCCGGATTGATGGTGATCGGGCGGCGGAGTGGGGGCTGAGTGTCAAGGAGGTCGCCGGGCTGGCCGCTTCGGCGATGACCGGGCAGCTGGTCGGGGAGCTCAAGCTGGCGGAGGAGATGGTCGATGTCCGGCTGAAGATTGCCCGGCAGGACGATGAGCGGTTTTTTGCGGTGGCCGGCGCCCTCTCGTTAATTGACCTTCCCGCCGGCACCCTGCGCCTCGACGATGTCGCGACTGCTCAGTTCAGCAAGGAGCCTGGCTTTTTAAACCGCTTCCAGCGTCAGCGGGCGATCACCCTGACTGCCGATCTCAAAGCGGGTGCCCCGATCAGCAGCGTTGAGGTGGTCCGGGCGGTGGAGGGGTTCTATGAGACGATCCGTGGCAGCTATCCCGGGGCTTCTCTCAATTTTGCCGGCGAGTACCAATCGACCCGCAACTCATTTACCTCTCTGGCATATGCCTTTGGCATCGCCGTCGTGGTGATCTTTCTCATCCTTGCCGCCCAGTTCCAGTCCGCCCTCCAGCCGCTGATCATTATCGCGGCGGTGGCCTTTGCCCTGATCGGGGTGATCTGCGGGACGGTACTTTCCCGAACCCTCTTTACCATCAACAGTTTTGTCGCGGTGATCGGGGTCACCGGGGTGGTGGTTAACGACTCCCTGGTGCTGGTCGAGTTTATTAACCGCACCTACCGTCAGGGGGGCTCCCGGCGCGAGGCGCTGCTCCGGGCCACCCATATCCGCCTGCGGCCGATACTGTTGACTACCCTGACCACCAGTCTCGGCTTGTTGCCCATGGCACTCGGGATCCCGGAATACTCAACGGTCTGGGGCACCATGGCGATGACCTTTGTCACCGGCCTCTGCACCGCAACCCTGCTGACCATCCTCATCACCCCCCTCCTCTGGGAATTGACCGCCGGTGTTGGCCGGCCGGACGAAGAGGATTCCCCCGCGCCAGCCAGGAGCGAGCGGTAGCCATCAGCCTCGACCGTCACCGGCGCCCCAGGTCCCTCTGCCGCCACCTAAATTACAAAATGGTTATAAAATAAATAGCTATGCTTCAAAAATGTAATGTTTAATGCGACAGGGATAGGGAGTTTCGTGGTGTCAATTCATTGAAATAAAACATGTAAAACATATTTCACGGTCCTGGCACAACACTTGTAATAGAGAGGCCAGAAGTGTTGGTCTGCTCAAAGTGACGAGCGTGTTAGCTGCCGGATGGCACGATAAACATTAAAGGAGGATTACCGTGAACAACAGATTGAAGTACCGCAGATACTGGGGAATGGCTGCCTTTCTGGCAGCGACCGCCGTCGCTGTTCCGGCGCTGGCGGAAGACGGGGGGCTTGGTGATACGGTGGTGCAGCTCGCCTACTCACTGGACACCTTTTATTTTCTCATGTCCGGGGCTCTGGTGATGTGGATGGCCGCCGGCTTTTCGATGCTCGAGGCAGGGTTGGTGCGGGGGAAAAATACCGTTGAAATTCTCACCAAAAATGTTGCGCTCTATTCGATCGCCTGCATCATGTACATGCTGGTCGGTTATAACATCATGTACGGTGACGGGGTCAGCGGGTTTATCCCCGGTCTGAGCTTTCTCCTCGGTGCCGATAATACGGTCGATGAGGTGTTAAAGAGCGGTGGCGAGACCTACTACTCTTCGATGGCCGATTTCTTTTTTCAGGTGGTTTTTGTCGCCACCGCGATGTCAATTGTCTCCGGTGCGGTGGCTGAACGGATGAAGCTCTGGGCGTTTCTTGCCTTTGCCGTGGTGATGACCGGTTTTATCTACCCGGTACAGGGCTTCTGGAAGTGGGGCGGTGGTTTTCTAGACGGGCTTGGCTTTCTCGATTTTGCCGGTTCCGGTGTAGTTCACCTCTGTGGGGCTTCGGCGGCTCTGGCCGGCGTCATCCTCCTTGGTGCGCGGAAAGGGAAGTATGTTGATGGTCAGATCAGGGCGATTCCCGGGGCCAACCTGCCTCTTGCCACCCTGGGTACTTTTATCCTCTGGTTGGGCTGGTTCGGTTTCAACGGTGGCTCCGAACTGAAAATCAGCAATATCGAAGAGGCCAATGCCGTCTCGTTGATCTTTGTCAACACCAATACCGCTGCCGCCGGTGGACTCGTAGCCGCCTTGCTGCTTTCCAGGGCCTGGTTTGGCAAGGCAGACTTGACCATGGCACTCAACGGCGCCCTGGCCGGCCTGGTGGCGATTACCGCTGAACCGTTGACCCCAACTCCCCTGGCGGCGACGTTGATCGGTGCAGTCGGTGGTCTCCTGGTGGTAGGTTCGATCATCGCCATGGATAAGGCCAAAATCGACGATCCGGTTGGTGCAATCTCGGTACACGGTGTCTGCGGTATCTGGGGTCTGCTGGCGGTGGTCCTGACCAACCCGGATGCCTCGATCTTTGCTCAGGTAGTTGGTATAGTGTCAATCTTTGCCTGGGTGTTCGGGGTCAGTTTTGTGGTATGGTTGGTCATCAAGGCAGTGGTTGGTATCCGGGTGAGTGAAGAAGAGGAGATGGAGGGGGTTGACGTGGCTGAGTGCGGCTTGGTTGCCTATCCTGAATTCACCAAGGACTAAATATGTGCCGGAGCCGCCTGGCCAGGCCGGGTGGCTCTTTTTTGCGACAATCCAAAGGTCCACTGACCTCTGCCAAGATGCAGATCTGGGGTGAAGTGGGCTTTTTCCAAGGCTGATAGGTTTAACAAGGGAGAAAACTCGTGAAGAAAATTGAGGCAATCATCAAGCCGTTCAAGCTTGACGCTGTGAAAGAGGCCTTGACCGAAATCGGTATTACCGGAATGACCGTCTCTGAGGTGAAAGGCTACGGCCGGCAAAAAGGCCATAAAGAAATGTACCGCGGTGCGGAATACAATGTCGATTTCAATCCGAAACTGAAAATTGAACTGGTGGTGTATGCTGACCAGGTTGATCGGGTGGTCAATGCCATCAGGGCTGCCGCCAACTCGGAAAAAATTGGTGACGGAAAGATTTTTGTTCTGCCCATTGAAGATGTCATCCGGGTACGGACCGGCGAACGAGGCAGGGACGCGATCTGATCGTCCATCGCCGGTAACTGTTTCTCCACTCCGCAGGTTGCCCCCCCTAGCGGCAACGGTATTTTCAAACCCTTTTCCCAACGACAGCGTTGGGAAAAGGGTTTTTTGCTTCTCCAAAATGAGAATAATTCTTGATTGATTATCAAGTTTTGGGTATATCTCGATAATCTTATCCAGGAATGTCCGCGTTTTCACTCGGTGGCTTGGAAAGAGGCCGAGCCAGTCCAGGGCAACCGGCGCTTTTTTTATGGGGATTTTCCCGCTGGCGGAGTATTTTGTCAGCTCTGTACCGGTTGGCCGGGAACAATGTTGCGTGCTGGAGAGATGGCACTCCTGCTTGCTCACCGCAAATCGCGCAAAAGAATGTTCCCGGTTGACCGGATTCAGGTTGATGTTTTTATGATTTCAAAGAGCAACGGGTGCCGCCTTTCTCCGCCCAGGTGAGAGGATCGCCGGCTAACCATTGACCAAGGAGGATGGCTGCATGTTTGAAATAGATC
>JAZBOD010000330.1:0-2164 GCA_036350955.1 Desulforhopalus sp.
CGGAGGCGAACGGGTCACCCTCGGGGCGGCCCTCAAGCGAAAGGTTGACGACTGGCTGGCCAGGCGCAATCCCGCCACCGGGAAAAGCTGACCCCCCCTGGTTTCTCCCTGCCACCACCGATTTGCCTCAGTCCATTGCGTGGAAAAGAACGTCCATTTGCCATCGGTTATGGTATAGTGCCGCAAAATTACCCCTACAGGAGGAAACTATGGGAAAAACCATTGCCGAAAAGATATTTGACCGCCACCGGGTCGACAGCCCCTTTGGCGATATTCAGGTGATCCGGCTCGATGCGGTGTTCTGCCACGAGATCACCACCCCGGTGGCGATCAACGATCTGATCGCCCGGGGGATGGACCGGGTCTTTGACCCGGAGAAGATCAAGGCGGTGATCGACCACGTCACCCCGGCCAAGGACTCGAAGACGGCGATGCAGGGGAAGATTCTTCGCGAATGGGCGGTTCGTCACGGAATCAGGGATTTTTTTGACATCGGCAGCAACGGCGTCTGCCATGTGCTCTTCCCGGAAAAGGGTTTTGTCCGCCCGGGCTACACCATCATCATGGGCGACTCCCATACCTGCACCCATGGGGCCTTTGGCGCCTTTGCCGCCGGAGTTGGCACCACCGACCTCGAGGTGGGCATCCTCAAGGGGGTCTGCGCCTTCCACTCCCCGCAGTCGATGCGGGTGGCGGTACACGGCCAGCTGCCTCCGGGGGTTTTCGCCAAGGACCTGATCCTCGCCCTGATCGCCCGGATCGGGGTGAACGGGGCGACCAACCGGGTGATCGAGTTCTCTGGTGAAGCGGTCGACCAGCTCTCCATGGAAGCACGGATGACCCTGTGCAACATGGCGGTGGAGGCGGGGGCGACCTCGGGGATCTGCGCCCCGGACATGACCACCGTCGACTATCTCTGGCCGTTTATCAAGGAGGAGTTTGCCAGCAAAGAGGCGGCTCTTGCCGAGTACCGGCAGTACACCGCCGACCCGGATGCGGTCTACGCCGACAGCCTGGAGATCGATGCCACCACCCTGGTGCCGGTGACCACCTTCGGCTTTAAACCCGACCAGGTCCGGCCGATCAGCGAAATGGCCGGGGAAAAGGTCGATCAGGTCTACATCGGCTCCTGCACCAACGGCCGGATCGAAGATCTGCGGATCGCCGCGGGGGTCCTCGCCGGCAAGACCCTGGCACCTGGCGTCCGCGGCATTGTCTCCCCGGCATCTCCGGCAATATTCAGCCAGGCACTGGCAGAGGGTTTGATTAAAATCTTTATGGATTCCGGATTCTGTGTCACCAACCCGACCTGTGGTGCCTGCCTCGGAATGAGCAACGGGGTGCTTGCCGCCGGCGAGGTCTGCGCCTCGACCACCAACCGCAACTTCAACGGCCGGATGGGCAAGGGCGGCATGGTCCACCTGATGAGCCCGGCCTCGGCAGCGGCCACCGCGATAAACGGGACGATCAGCAATTCCGGACTCTTTCACCGGGAGGGACCACAATGAAAAACTTCGACGGCAAGGTCCTCTTTCTCGACCGTTCCGATATCAACACCGACGAGATCATCCCCGCCCGCTATCTCACCGAGATCACCAAAGAGGCGCTGCGCCCCTTCCTTCTCGAAGACCTCGCCCTGACCGGTTTTAACCCGGCAGGCGACATCACCGGCAAGGCGGCCCTGGTCACCCGGGCCAATTTCGGCTGCGGCTCCTCCCGCGAACATGCCCCCTGGGCCCTGGAGATGAACGGGATCAACCTGGTCATCGCCGAGAGTTTTGCCCGGATATTCAAGCAGAACATGTTCAACTGCGGCATGCTGGCCATCGAGCTGCCGGCTGAGGTGATCGAGGAGATCTTTACCCGTTTCAGTGGCCGCGCCACCGAACTGCGTACCGACCTGCAGGGCGGTCAGCTCCACTTCCGCGACGATGGCGGTGCGGAACTGACCATCCCCTTCACCCTCTCCGGCTTTGATCGGGCGCTGGTCGAGGCGGACGGCTGGGTCGGCTACGCCGACAGCAGGTATTGAAAGGAAGATTGGTCTCCCCGGTGAGCCGCGCCGGGGAGACTAACGTCTGATCAGCCCTACTCTTTCCTGTCCGGGCGGATGTGCAGCTCGGTGAGCTGTCTGCGGGCCACCGCGGCGGGGGCCTCGGTGAGA
>JAZBOD010000331.1:0-5682 GCA_036350955.1 Desulforhopalus sp.
ACCGTCGTCCGTTGCGACTGGGCCTCGGTGATTTTCTGCAGGCCATACACCCCGAAATGTTTGGCGGCATCGTAGGGTGTTCCCTGGGCATCCGGTACACTGATCATTTTTTCCCCTCTTGTCTGGGCTGTGGCGATGATTGGCCGTCCTCTGGCCGGGGAAAATGGTACCCCGGCCAGGCTGCGGCTATTTGGGCTGCAGGACGATTTCTCCGAGATTGAGATCCTTCTGGGTGACGAATTCTCGGGTGGCCTCCTGATAGCCCTCGGTCTGAACAGTGATCCGGTAGTGGCTGTTTTTGGCCAGCCCTTCAAACTCGAAGTCGCCGAACAGGTTAGTTTGGGCAGTTCGTTCGTCTCCGTTGCCGCTCAAGCGGACTTCGACTCCTCTGGCACACTCCCCGGTCTGGTCAGCCAATACCACTTCACCGGCAACAAAGCGTCTCGGGATGCCGAAATAGCGGACCAGCGGTGCGGTGGCGAATTCCGGATGGAACTCTTCCACCGCCAGTTCGCCGGAGAGCCGGGCGATTTCGCTGTCCGGATCGTCGAGGTCGCCAAAGACCAGGGCGCCGGTGGGGCAGGCCTCGACGCAGCGGGGTTCGCTGCCGCCTTCGTCGAGCCGGTGGGCGCAGAGGGTGCACTTCTGGGGCTAATCCAGGGTGGCATTCCAAAAGATCACCCGGTAGGGGCAGGAGTTGACGATATCTTTTTGCCCTTTGGCCTTGAGCGGATCGATGATGACGATCCCGTCGTCACGGCGGTAGACCGCCCCATCCAGGGCGGCGGTGATGCAGGGGGCCTCCGCGCAGTGCTGACAGGGGCGGGGGATGTAGTCGACCTTCGGCCGGGGATATTCGCCCCGTTCCAGTTCTTCGATCTGCATCCAGAACTGCTCCTGCATCGGCTTGGCGGCGGAGTAGCCAGGATAGTCGTTACCGCAATACTCGTCGCGGCAGGCGAGGAAACAGCTGTAGCAGCCGCTGCACTTCTTGACATCTATCAGTATGGAGTACCGCATGGCATCAACCCTCCCATTTTTCAATTTCGATAAGGCACGAGTTCGGGGTCATTCCCGGGGCATTCTGCGAGACCATCCGTGACGGGGTGAGCATGTTGACGCAGCCCCCCTTGTCCGGAGAGTCGGCCCGGCCGGGGATCAGCGGGTCGTACTTCGCCGAAGATGCGTAGCTGTGAATGATCCCGGGGCGAATCCGCTCGGTGACCACGGCAATGCACAGCACTCTGGCCCGGTCGTTGTAGAGGCAGACGATGTCGCCGTCATTGATCCCGCGCAGCCGGGCGTCATCCGGGTGGATCCGGGCCGGCCACCAGGCGTAGCCGTCCTTTTTGATGCGGTGTCCGGGGATGTCGTCGAGCCAGTCGGTATGTTTGTCGTAGTGGCAGTGGAAGGTAAAGCGGGGGTGCGGCGAGAGCAGCTGCAGCGGGTAGCGCTGGAAAATTTCGCTGCGGTGCCCCTCCCAGCTGGGGATATAACGGGGCGAAACCGGCCGCTCCTGGTCATCGGGGAAGTGTGCTTTGAGACTCTCCGAGACGAACTCGATCTTGCCGCTGTAGGTCCCAAGCTCCGCTGCCTTCTCGGTTTTCCGTTTCGGGTTGTTGGGGTCCGGGGTGTCGCAGGCCCGGCCTTCGGCAAACCAGCGTAGCGAGGGGGTCGACTGGTACTCTTCGCCAATGTTGATGATGTGGTATCCTTTCTGGTTAAACTCCTCCCAGGAGATCAGCTCGGGCAGATCGGAGGAGTCAAAGAAGGCCTTGACCCAGTCCAGCTCGCTGCGGCCATCGGTGAATTTTTCCTCCATCCCGAGGCGCTTGGCCAGCAGAGTGAAGATCTCGTAGTCCGATTTGGATTCCCACAGCGGCTCGATACACTTCTGCTGGCGAACGACGATGCGGTAGTTGCAGCCGCTGCTGGCATGGCAGGTGTAGCCGCCGCAGGCCCCCCATTCACCGACATCTTCCCGTTCGAAGTTGCTGCAGGCGGGAAGGATGATGTCGGCCATCCGGGTCTCGCTGTTGAACCAGACGTCCTGGTTGACCACAAACTCCAGCTTCGGGCTCTGGTACATCCGCACCCATTTGGTGGTGTCACTCATCGTGCCCATGAACGAACCGCCGTAGCGGTAGAAGAGGCGGACTTCGGCATGCCCTGCCATCGGGTAGGTGAAGTGCTTGAACTGCTGTTCCAGGGACTGGCCGCAGAAACCTTCGCCGTACCAGCTCACCGGTGGATCGAGGATCGCTTCCGGCAGGGTCAGCCGCCAGAGACGCTGTTTGGTCGGGTTGGTCGGAACCATCCTGGCGATATTGGCGGTGGAGACTCTGCCCTGGAGGTCGGCGTAGGCGGGGAACCAGTAGCGGACATCACTGGGGGCACCCATGGTGGTTCCCCAGATTGACCGTCCCGGTTTGCCTAGGCCCTGCATTCCCTGGAGAAGAACCATCATCCGCGCCCATTCGGTGCCGTAGGCCTGGCGGCAGGCACCGCCTTCACCGCCCCGGGCTCCCCCGGAGAGAATGGTCCGTTTTGCCGCCCACTCGCGGGCGAGGGCGCGAATTACCCGGGCCTTGACCCCCGATTCTGCCTCGGCCCATTCCGGGGTTTTCGGGGTGCCGTCCTTATCGCCGAGAACGTAGCTTTTGAACTCGTCAAACCCTTGAGTCCGGTCACGGACGTACTCCTTGTCGTAAATATCCTCAGTGATCCAGACATGGGCGATGGCCATCGCCAGGGCGGTGTCGGTGCCGATCCGCGGGGCGATCCATTTGCCGTCCATGACCGCGGCGGTGTAGTTGTAGAAGGGGTCGATGAAGACCATCTTTACCCCCTTCTCCTTGAGCCATTGCCGCCACAGGGAGGACTCCTGGCCGGTGTAGGTGCCGCGGGTCGAGTCTGGGTCGTTCGACCAGAGGACGATCATTTCGGCGTTTTGCAGGGCATCCTCGAGCAGGTCATACTGCTCCGGCATGCCGAGCCGCCAGTAAAAGCCGTAAGTGTGGGTCGCTCCCCAGTGCCAGCCTTCCCAGCTGTCGGGGTTGTCGAGTACCGGGGTGAATTCAAGCAGGTTCATGAACCGGGCAAAAGGGCCCATCTTGTAGCCAACGATCCCCCAGTTATGATGGGAGGAGGTCATGCCGCTGATTGCCGAACCGCCGTAGGTCTCTTTGACCCGGCGGATTTCCCCGGCGACGGTATCCAGGGCCTCGTCCCAGGAGATCCTTACGTAGGGGGATTTCCCCCGGTTCTGCGGGTTGCGTTCGCCGTTGACGTCGAAATCGATGCGGCGCATGGGGTACTTGATCCGCTCCTCGGAGTGGATCCGCCGCCGGTCCGCGTGCACATAGGGGGCCAGGGCGAATTTTTTCGGCGGGGTGTAGCTTTTTTCCCCCGCCTTGATAGTCCACGGTTGAAAATCACCCTGTTCGGCGACCAGGGGCCGGATTCGGGTGATCTTGCCATCCTTGACATAGACGCTGACGGGGCCGGCATTGGTGCAGTTGGTAAAAACCTTTTCACTCATCATCTAACCTCCCGGAGTTGTACGGTGGTACCTTACAGCATGATTTCCGGCTTTTTGCCTGGAAAACCATCTGTCTCAAGGTCCTTATCCCCTCTGTGTATTTCTGCCCTGCTGCAGGCGCCGGTTCAGCCGCTGTTGCCTGTCTCGGTCCGGCCGGTTCGGCTCACCGGCGTGTAATGTACCGTATGTTGGAATGGAATACCACTATGCGGAATGAATATTACACGGGGACAGTGCGGTGTCAAGAGATTTTGCATGTAATCGACCGCCACTTCGCCGGGCTGCCCGGTTGACCGTCATGGCCCATCTGGTCATGGTTTGCCGGGTGCTTTCGCTGATCAATCCGCCAGACTCGGGTGAGCCAAGGAAAGATGTTGACAACCAGAGCCGGACGATCTAAGTAGTTTCACCATGTGAAACGGCATACAGCCATGCGCAACATTGCCAGCCGCTCGAGCGGCTGGCGGCCAGAAGAAACAGCATAGCCCCCGCGACAATCACCGACGATGAACAAGAAACTTCCCGAACACAGCTCCTCGGCCGAGAAGGCACTCAATATCCTTCTCGCCTTTGCCCCGTTGAACAACGAGATGGGGACCACTGAGCTGAGTCTGCTCCTCGGCCTGCATAAGTCGACCACCAGCCGCCTGATCAAGTTGCTGGTCAATCTTGATTTTCTCCAGCAGAACCCGCTCACTAAAAAGTACATGCTCGGCAGATCGGCTCTGAAAATCGGCAATGCCACTACCCGCTCCCTCGATGCCCGGCTGCTCACCGTCGCCCGGCCCTGCCTGATGGAGCTTTCCCAGCAGACCGGCGAAAGCATTGCCCTGGAGTTGCTGGTTGGCGCCAATGTTGTCCTTGCCCTGCACGTCGAGGGGCCGAGCCACATCCGCTTTAATTTTCAGCAGGGGGAGCAGGTGCCGATCAATGTTGCCGCCGGTGCCAAGGCAATCCTCGCCCACAGTCCGCCGGAGCTGGTGGAGATCTGCCTGCAGCAGGATTTCCGCCGGTTCAATGACCGGACGGTGGTCAGCCGGGAAGAGTATCGGCGGCTGCTCGGAGAAATTCGTCAGAACGGAGTCGCCTATGACCGGGGGGAGCGTTATCAGGATACCCATGCCATGGCTGTTCCGGTGCAGAACTATGATGGCCCGCCAAAAGCGGCGGTGGTCATCGCCGGGCCGGCATTTCGCCTCACTGAGGCCTTTCTCCAGTCAGCTCTGGGGCAGTTGCGCCGTACTGCCGACCAACTTGCCAAGCTGCTGTTTTATTGAGTCAGGTGTCTCCGGCTGAAGTCACCTGAGCCCCCTTGTCACGCTTCCCTGAGTTATTCCTTTTTTATGAAAATAGCCTTGCCTAGACAACCAGCAGTTTATGGTAGGGTGCGCACCGCGCACCACCCAGCACTCCCTCCAGAAGGTATCACAATGGTGCGTATGACGCACCCTACGGCAACGTGGTGTTTCCCACCCGGTCGCCGGTTCCGGGCGTCGTGTCGACAACCCTGCAAGGCCCTGTTCTCGATCCTACCGGACCTTTCGCGATGCAGCTTCCGGCAAGCCCATGCCGGCTGCCGACTGCCACAGCAGGACCAGGTTATGGTCAATAGAGAATGATTTTCACCCGTTGTCGTGGCTTCCAGGCATGGAGGTCGTCGAGCGTTTAAGTAAAAGAATATTTCGTTTATTAATTCTCCACGACCAGGCTGTATTATAAAATTATCTAATATTATAGAGATAATAATTGTATTTGACAAAATCCGCCGGGATTGTTATCGGTATTTTTTATCGATAACCTGACTGTTTGGTAACGGCCAGGAGATCCACAACATCTTCCCGTGAGGTTCCTGCCATGAATCGACTCGCCAGCACAACCCGACGACAGAGCCCTTTTATGACTCTCTGCACCCTGCTGGCCGCTGCGGCCTGGGCGCTTTTTTCTAACCCCTCCGCCGCATCGGCCGAGCGGCTCAAGGTAGTCACCACCCTCTTTCCCCTGTATGACTGGGCCCGAGTTATCGGCGGCGACCAGGCCGAAGTAACCCTTCTCCTCCCTCCCGGGGTCGAAGCCCACAGCTTTGACCCGAAGCCCAAAGACATCGCCCGGATCAGAGGCGCCGATATCTTTCTCTATACCGG
>JAZBOD010000332.1:0-8229 GCA_036350955.1 Desulforhopalus sp.
CGCCAGGCCGTCGACTGTCAGCATTGGTATGAAAAAAAGCAGCGGGAGGGAAGATGATGTCCACGGAACTGGTTCTTTCGGCAGCCACCCTGATCGGCATTGCCGCCCTTATTCCCTGCCTGATGGTGTTGACCGCGGTCCTCGGCCCCCGCTCCGGAGGCAAGATCAAAAACGAGGCCTACGAGAGCGGTATCGGCAAAACCATCGGTTCAGCCGACCAGAAGTTCAGCGTCAAGTTTTACCTTTTAGCCATCCTCTTCGTGATATTCGATATCGAAGCGGTGTTCATGTATCCCTGGGCGGTTGGCGTCCGTGAACTCGGCTGGTTCGGCTTTTTCGAGATGGTGGTCTTTATGCTGCTTCTCCTCACCGGACTTCTCTACATTCTCAAAAAAGGGGTGCTCAATTGGCGCTAGGACTGGAAGCAACTCTCGGCGACACCGTCATCACCACCAAACTTGATGCGGTCATCAACTGGGGTCGACAGTACTCGCTGTGGCCCTTTGTCTTCGGTACCGCCTGTTGTGCCATCGAATTCATGAGTGCCGCGGCAAGCCAGCACGACGTCTCGCGGTTCGGCGCTGAGGTGGTCCGTTTCTCCCCCCGCCAGGCCGACCTGATGCTGGTCTGCGGCACCATCAGTTACAAACAGGCGCCGATCCTCAAACGGATCTACGAGCAGCTTGCCCACCCAAAATGGGTTGTCGCCATGGGGGCCTGTGCCAGCTCCGGCGGAATCTACGACAACTACTGCACAGTTCAGGGGATCGACACCATCATCCCGGTCGATATCTATATCTCGGGCTGCCCGCCCAGGCCGGAGGCGATTCTCGATGCCCTCATCAAGATCCAGGAGCAGATCAAAGGCGAGAGTGTCCTCCACGACCGCCACAAAGAGTATAGAGGGATCTTAGACTGATATGCAAGCAACGGCTCTTGAAAACATCCAGGCCGCTTTTCCGGGCGCATCCTGCAGGATGGCCCTGGAGACGGTGGTGATCGAGGTTCGTCCAGAGGAACTGACGGAAACCCTTTCCCGGTTGAAGAATGATCCGGCCTTCAACTGCAGCCTCCTCCTTGACGTTACCGCCATCGACTATCTTGACTATCCGGTGACCCAACCAGCACGGTTCAAGGTGGTCCACACCCTGCGCAACTGGCGCGACAACCTCGTCGTTCAGGTCTGCACCCCGGTGGCCAACCCCGATACCGGCCTGCCCTCGGCAACCGGGCTGTGGGGGTCGGCCAACTGGGGAGAACGCGAGACCTTTGACCAGTACGGCATCATTTTCAATGGCCACCCCGACCTGCGGCGAATTCTCAATCACTGGCAGTTCGACGGCCACCCCCTGCGCAAGGACTATCCGATCGATCGCCGGCAGATCTGCTATGAGTCGGACAGCCTGGAAAAGGAGATTCGCGCCCGCCTGGAGAAAAAGGGGGTGGATGACGCCACCCTCCAGGACATCAACACCGAGGTAATGTTTCTCAACCTCGGCCCCTCCCACCCCGCCACCCACGGGGCAATCAGGATCCTTGCCGCCCTCGACGGCGAAACCATCCTCGCCAATGTCAACGAGATCGGCTATCTCCATCGAGGCTTTGAGAAAACCGCGGAAAACCGGACCTACAACCAGATAGTCCCTTTGACCGACCGTCTCAACTACTGCTCGTCGATGCTCAACAACATCGCCTACGTCAAGGCGGTGGAGGCGTGGCTGGGAATCGAAATCACCGAGCGGGCCCGTTTCATGCGGGTAGTTCTCAGCGAACTCTACCGGGCACTTGACCATCTGGTCTGTACCGCGGCCTTTATGGTCGACGTCGGCGGTCTCACCAACTACTGGTACCTGTACAACGAAAAGGAGGCCGCCTACGATTTCATCTCGCGCCTGACCGGGGCCCGTCTGACCAGTTCATTTACCCGAATCGGCGGCATGTATCGCGATTTTTACGATGGCTGGCAGGATGATCTGAAGCACCAGCTGCTCGGCATCGAAAAAGGGGTCAGTGATGCCCTCAAGCTGGTGGCGGCCAACCGGATTTTCCTCGACCGTACCCAAGGGGTCTGCATCCTGCCGGCGGAAACCGCGCTCAGCTACGGCTTTACCGGCCCTCCCCTGCGGGCCAGCGGGATCCCCTTCGACCTGCGCAAGGATGCACCCTACTATGGCTATGAGGGCTTCGACTTCACCGTCCCGGTGGGCAGCACCGGCGACATTTACGACCGGATCATGGTCCGCTTTGAGGAAATCGCCCAGTCAATCAGCATTATCCGCCAGGCAATGCGCCACATCCCCGAAGGACCGGTCAACGTGCGCGACGCCCAGGTCGTTCTGCCCCCGAAAAAAGAGGTGTATGCCAATATCGAAGGGCTGGCCAACCATTTCAAACTGGTATTCGAGGGGGTCAAGACTCCCCGTGGCGAGTGGTACGACTCCTTTGAAGCCGCCAACGGTGAGCTGGGCTTTCACTTTGTTTCCGACGGTTCGGGACGGCCCTACAAACTGAAGGTTCGCCCACCTTGCTTTTACATCATGGGAGGCTTCCACAAAATGGTGGAAGGCAGCATGATTGCCGACGCAATCGTCAACCTGAGCTGTATTAACATTATCGGCGGGGAGTTGGACAGATGAGCGACCGTTCACAACTGATTGCCACCGGCAAACCTTTCAAGTTCGACCGAAAAAGGGATGCCAGCTTTGAATATCTGGTCACACGCTATCCGACCCGGGAGTCAATGATCCTCCCCGCCCTCTGGTTGACCCAGGAGCAGCAGGGCTGGATCAGCCAGGAGGCGATCGCCTACATCGCCGAGCGGATCGGCACCTACGCCAGTAAAGTGTACGAAGCGGCCACCTTTTACACCATGTACCACCTGCGCCCGCCAGGCCAGTACCATCTCTGCATCTGCCGGACCCTTTCCTGCTGGCTGCGCGGCAAGCAGGAGATCGTCGACTACCTGCGGGACGAACTGGGACTGGTCCCGGGCGAGACCACGGCCGATGGCCGGTTCAGCCTGGAGGAGGTCGAGTGCCTGGGACATTGCGGGACCGCCCCGGTGGTGCAGCTGAACGGCGAATTTCATGAAGAGATGGACGTGAAAAAGCTCAAGGCGCTGCTGGCCACACTGAAATAAAGGAGGAACGTTGCGCAATGGAAGTGAAGATCCTCAGTGCCAAATTCGCCATCAAGGACGCCCATAAGCTCCGGGTCGCCCAGAAACACGGGGCCTACGCCACCCTGGAGAAACTCTTTGCCATGCCACCGGCTGAGGTGATCGACGAGGTGAAGCGGAGCGGTCTGCGCGGTCGCGGCGGTGCCGGCTTCCCCGCCGGGGTGAAGTGGGGGTTTCTGCCCAAAGACACCGGTAAACCCGTCTATCTCGCGGTAAATTCAGACGAATCGGAGCCGGCAACCTTCAAGGATCGCTACATTCTGGTCAAGGATCCCCATATGCTGATTGAGGGGATCATCATCTGCAGCTACGCCATCGGCTCCCACGATACCTATATCTACATTCGCGGAGAATACACCTCCCAGGTCAAGGCACTGCAGGCGGCAATCGACGAAGCCTACAAGGCCGGTTATCTCGGCGAAAAGGTCGCCGGCCAGGACTACCGGATCGATGTCACTGTCCACCGCGGCGCCGGGGCCTATGTCTGTGGTGAAGAGACCGCCCTGCTCGAATCGATCGAAGGGAAAAAAGGCCAGCCCCGGGCCAAACCGCCTTTCCCGGCGGTCGCCGGACTCTATGGCTGCCCGACGATTATCAACAACGTCCAGAGCATCGCCTCGCTCCCCTATATCATCGCCAACGGTGCCGATGCCTATCGGGCCTATGGCACGGAAAAGAGCAGCGGCACCCATCTTTTTGGCATCTCCGGCCATGTTGCCAAGCCGGGGATGTATGAACTTCCCCTCGGCCTGCCCCTGCTCGAGGTGATCGACAAGGTTGCCGGCGGAGTGTGGAAAAAACGCAAACTCAAAGGGATCATCCCCGGTGGCAGCTCCACCCCGGTACTCCTCCCCGAAGAGGCCGAGACCGTCACCCTGGATTACG
Organism: Desulforhopalus sp.; assembly: GCA_036350955.1. Taxonomy (GTDB): domain Bacteria; phylum Desulfobacterota; class Desulfobulbia; order Desulfobulbales; family Desulfocapsaceae; genus Desulforhopalus_A. The sequence continues at coordinate 4,064 of JAZBOD010000332.1, forward strand.
AATCAATGGCCGAACACAAGACGATGTTCGGTTCCGGGGGGATCGTCGTCCTCGATGAAACCGTGGACATTGTCGCCCTGGTGAAAAACCTCATCGACTTCTACCACCACGAGTCCTGCGGCCAGTGCACCCCCTGCCGGGAAGGTCTCGGCTGGATGTTGAAGATCATCAAAAAGATTCTCCGCGGTGAGGGGGAGATGGCCGATATCGACCTGCTCCGCGAACTCTGCGATAATATCGAGATGAAAACAGTCTGCGTCCTGTCGGCGGCCTGCACCATGCCGGTACGCAGTTATCTGGACAAATTCAGACCGGAATTTGAGGCATACATCGCCAAAGCCGGTTCTTCTGCGCCAGCAGTGCAACAGGAATAGGGGATCCCATGGCTGATACGGTGAAACTCTTTGTCAACGGAGTAGAGGTGGAAGTCGAGGCGGGGAAAAACCTCATCGACGCCATAGGCGCGGTAGGCATTGAGATTCCGCACCTCTGCTACCATCCGGCCCTCGGGGCCGACGGCAACTGCCGGATGTGCCTGGTGGGCATTGAAGACGGCCGGCCACCGCTGGTCCCGGCATGCAAAACCCCGGCAATTGCTGGGATGAAGGTACTGCTCGACGCCGAACATATCAAAAAGATCCAGCACGATGTGATGGAATTTGAACTGATCAACCACCCCACCGACTGCCCGGTCTGCGACCAGGCCGGGGAGTGCAAACTCCAGGACTACTACATGTCCTACGACGGGCGGGAGAGCCGGATGACCGTGCCCCAGGTGGTCAAAGGCAAAAAAATGGACTTTGGCTGCGGAGTGGTCCACGATCAGGAACGTTGCGTCCTCTGCGGCCGCTGCGTCCGCTTCTGCCGACAGATCACCAAAACCGGCGAACTGGGAATCATCAACCGCAGCGATCAGGCCCGGGTGAATATCTTCCCCGGCCAGCCGCTGAACAACCGTTATGCCCAGAACGTCGTCGACCTCTGCCCGGTGGGGGCGATGACCAGTGCCGATTTTCGCTTCAAACAGCGGGTGTGGTTCCTGAAAAAAGCCTCCGGCATCTGTCACGGCTGCGCCCGGGGCTGCAATATCACCATCGACCACAACCGGGAAAAATACCAGGACGATCTGATCTACCGACTCCGCCCCCGGCACAACCCGCTGATTAACGGCTATTTCATCTGTGACGACGGCCGGATGAGCTACAAGGGGGAAAACGGCAACCGCCTGAGCGAAGCCCGCCACGGCAGGGTAGCCCGGTCGACCGACGAGGCAATGATCGCCCTGGCCGGCGAGTTGGCCACCGCCGAACAGATCGCCTTTATTCTCTCGCCAAACAGTGCTCTTGAGCAGCTGGTGGCCGTGCAGGCTCTTGCCCACCAACTCGGGGCCGGCGTCACCGGCTACAGTGACGGGTATATCAAAGAGGGCGACGGTGACGACTACCTGATCCGCGATGACAAGTCGGCCAATCGTGCCGGCCTCGAGCTGCTCGGCATCGACTGCAGCCGGGACGGTTTCCTCGCCGCGGTGAGTCAGGCATCGCTGGTGATCAACTGCAACAATGACCTCGGCCTCTCCTTTGCTACCGATGAGCTGACCGCGCTCTTTGCTGGCCGCCGGCTAGTCAGCTTTGCCAGCCACCAGCGGGATCTCAACGATATGGCCGAGCTCGTCATCCCCATTGCCTCGTGGAGCGAATACCCCGGCAGCGTGGTCAATTGCCAGGGTATTTTGCAGACTTTTCCCAAAGCACTGAGCAAGAATCACCATCCGGAGGATTTGCGCACCATGATCGGCCGGCTTGGGAGCCCGTTGCAGAGCCTGGCCGATTGCCGCAACCGGCTGGCTGAGCTGCTTGGCATCCCTGGAGACTTTGCCATGATCCCTGCCGAGGGATTGCAACTCAACGAGAGCGAGGCCACCGATGTCAACCCTTGATTACCTGATGATCGCCCTGCGGGTAGCTTTCAGCGCCTTCGTCCCTCTCTGCTTTATTGCCGTCTGTGTCTGGATGGAGCGGAGAGGAGCGGGCTTTTTCCAGGACCGTTCCGGGCCGAATCGGGCAGCGATATTCGGCTTCCGGGCCGCCGGTCTGGTGCAGAACCTCGCTGATGCGGCGAAGTTGATCTTCAAAGAGGATGTGATCTCCGGCCACATCAAGCATAAGTTCGTCTTCGTCCTCGCCCCAATCATCGTCTTCTTTGCCGCTCTGGTCAGCTTTGCCGTGGTCCCCTTTGCCGACACCCTGGTCCTTGGCGGCAAAAGCTACATCATGCAGGGCATCCCCAGCGACCTCGGCATCCTCTGGTTCCTCGCCCTGGCCGGCTTCGCGGTTTACGGCATCATCCTCGCCGGCTGGTCCTCCACCAACAAGTACGGCATCCTCGGCGGCCTGCGTTCGGCCGCCCAGGTCATCAGTTACGAAATTCCCATGGCCCTGGCGATCATCGGCGTGCTGATCGTGTACGGTACGGTCGACCTCAACGAGATGGCCCGCTTCCAGGGACAACTGCTCTTTGGCTTTATCCCGATGTGGGGTGCGGTGCTGCAGCCCCTGGGGATGGTGATCTTTATCGTTGCCGCCTTTGCCGAGACCAACCGCACCCCCTTTGACCTGGCCGAAGGCGAAAGCGAGATCGTCGCCGGTTTTCATGTCGAATACAGCGCAATGAAATTCGCGGTGTTCTTCATGGGGGAATATGTCGCCCTGTTCGTCTCCAGCGCCATCATCGTCACCCTGTTTTTCGGTGGCTACCAGATACCTTTTCTCTCCACCGCCGCGCTGATCAGCCATGCCAAACCGGTGGCCTTCATCATCCTGGTTCTTCTGCCGGTGGCGATGTACTTTTTCGCCGGCTGGATCCGCCGGAGCAACGTCAGCCACTACCCCCGGGAAAACGATCCCCGGGTCTTTGAGGCCACGGTCTACATCAGATGCTTCTGGGGCCTGGTGGTGATTATCGAACTGGTCCTCCTGGCGATCCTCTTTTTTGCCAGCCCGGGCGGCCCGGCAGCCCATATCTTCGCCGCCCTGCTGCAGATCGGCACCTTCCTGCTCAAGGTGACCCTGATGCTGTTTGTCTATGTCTGGGTGCGCTGGACCCTTCCCCGTTTTCGCTATGACCAGTTGCAGAAGCTCGGCTGGCAAATCCTTTTGCCCCTGGCCCTGTTGAACATTTTTATCACCAGCGCGATCGTGGTGATGCTCAGTTGAAAAGTGACCGAGGATACCGAATAACCGCCGACAGCGGCATCGGGAGAACGATATGAGTGCACGAGTGAAAACCATTGTCCGCCGGGGTTCAAGCCTGCAGGAGCGGCTTTACCTGATCGAGATCTTCAAAGGGATGGCCACCAGTTTCGGCCATTTCTTCCGCAATCTCCGCGACAACTCCCAACTGGCCGTTCGCCACTACCCTGAGGTGCCGCCGGAAATCCCGGTGCGCTGGCGCGGCCGACACCGCCTCACCAACCACGATGACGGCTCAATGAAATGTGTCGCCTGCTTCATGTGCCAGACCAACTGCCCGGCGGAATGCATCAGTATCGTCGCTGGTGAACGGTTGGACGGGCGGGCGGAAAAGATGCCGCGCAGTTTCCGGATCGACCTGCTCGAGTGCATCTACTGCGGATATTGCGTCGAAGCCTGCCCAGTCGACGCGATCCGCATGGATACCGGGATCTTTTCGGTTACTGGCAGCAACCGGCAATCTTTTGTCCTCGAACTTGCCGACTTGCAGGCGGCTCCCGGGGCTTTTCCCGAAGATGACTACCAGAAGGGAGGGGCATAAGATGTTTGCCGAGTGGTTGTTTATCGCATTTGCGCTGCTGGCGGTTTTGGGGGCGATTGGCCTGATCCTCTTTCGCCACCCGATGAACGGGGCGATGAGCCTGGTGGTGACGATGATCTCGCTGGCCGGACTCTATGCCCTGCTCTCGGCCAGACTGATCTTCGTCCTCCAGTTGATCGTCTATGCCGGAGCGATCATGTCACTGATCCTCTTTATCATCATGTTTCTCAATATCCAGAACAGTGATCTGCCGGAAGAGAAAGGCCGCAATCTCTTTCTTCTCGGAGGGATTGTCCTCCTCATCCCGGTCGCCTCCCTGCTGATCAAGGTGGTGAAAACTCTGCCTGGCAGCGAAGCGACCATCGTCGGCAGCG
>JAZBOD010000333.1:0-3001 GCA_036350955.1 Desulforhopalus sp.
CGACATAACCTGTGACTGTGACGGCAAGATCGACCGTTTTGTCGACCGTTTCGGGGCCAAACGCTATCTGCCCCTGCATGAATTAAATGATGCCGAGGAGTACTATCTCGGGGTATTCCTGGTCGGTGCCTACCAGGAGACCCTGGGGGATCTGCACAATCTTCTCGGGGATACCAATGTGGTGACGGTGAAGATTCTTGACGACGGCAAGTTTGATTTTGCCGGTGAACTGGAAGGGGATTCGGTGGCTGATATCCTCTCCTATGTTGAATATGAACCGAAACGGCTTCAGGTGAAGTTCCGGAAGATCGCCGAGGCTGCAGTGCAGGAAGGGCTGATTACCCCGCAGGAACGCAAGGCGGTGATGCAGGCCTATGAAGCCGGTTTGCGCGGCTATACCTACTTTGAACGATAGGTAGTGGCAGAAACTTCAGCGAACAGTGCATATCATCCCCTGATGACCGGCTGAATCTGCTCTGGCGGTCGGGGAACGACGCGGCCTTGCCGGAACCTGGCCCGGGTCTGGGTTACAAAACTTTCATCAAAACACCGCAGGAGGAAACCATGGCCAGAGTACTGATAGTCGGAGCCGGCGGGGTCGCCGGGGTAACCGCCCATAAATGCGCCTTTTTGCCGGACACCTTTACCGAGATCGTTCTTGCCAGCCGGACTCTTGCCAAGGCTGAAGCGATCGCCGCGGCGATCGAGCAACGCACCGGCCGGGGCATTACCACCCGTCGTCTTGATGCCGACAGGGTGGAGGAAACCACCGCCCTGCTCAAGGAGCTGCGTCCTGATCTGCTGGTCAATCTGGCTCTGCCCTATCAGGATCTGCCGCTGATGGACGCCTGCCTTACTGCTGGTGTCGATTATCTTGATACCGCCAACTACGAGCCGCCGGAGGTGGCCAAATTTGAGTACAAATGGTAGTGGGCCTACCGCGAGCGTTTTGAGAAGGCCGGGATTATGGCCCTGCTCGGCTCCGGTTTCGATCCCGGAGTGACCAACGTTTTCTGTGCCTGGGCGCAGAAGCACCATTTTGACGAGATCCATGAGCTGGATATCATCGACTGCAATGCCGGTGACCACGGCCAGCCCTTTGCCACCAATTTCAACCCGGAGATCAACATCCGCGAGATTACCCAGCGCGGCCGCTACTGGGAGCATGGCGAATGGCTGGAGACCGATCCTCTTTCCTGGTCAATGAACTATACCTTCCCCGAAGGGATCGGCCCGAAGAAATGCTACCTGCTCTACCACGAAGAGCTGGAGTCCCTGGTCCTGCATCTCCGCGGCCTGAAACGGGCCCGGTTCTGGATGACCTTTTCCGACAACTATCTCAACCACCTTCGGGTCCTGGAAAATGTCGGGATGACCCGCATCGACCCGGTGCAGTTCAACGGCCAGCCGGTCGTGCCGATCCAGTTCCTCAAGGAGGTCCTGCCGGAACCCTCTTCGCTTGGACCTCTGACCAAGGGAAAAACCTGTATCGGCTGTCTGCTCAAAGGGGTACAGAACGGCCAGCCGAAGACCCTCTATGTCTATAATATCTGCAGCCACGAAGAGGCGTACCGGGAGGTCGGCTCGCAGGCGATCTCCTATACCACCGGGGTGCCGGCGATGATCGGCGCCAAATTGATGCTCGAGAAGCTCTGGCACCGGCCCGGGGTATGGCACATGGAGCAGTTTGACCCCGACCCCTTCATGGCCGATCTCAACAGCTATGGCCTGCCGTGGACCGCAGTGGAGCTTTGATGGACGGCAAACACCACTATCGCTTTGCCCTGGAAGGCCTGGACACCCCCTGTTATGTGGTTGATGTTGGTCTGCTCCGGGCCAACCTGGCGGTGCTGGCCGAGGTCAAGCGGCGGACCGGCTGCCGGATTCTGCTGGCCTTGAAGTGTTTTGCCCTCTACCGGCTCTTCCCCCTGATTGCCGAGACCCTCGACGGGGTCTGCGCCAGTTCGCCCCATGAGGCCCGGCTGGGATTTGAGGAGTTTGGTGGTGAGGTGCACACCTTCGGTGCGGGGTACTCGCGGCGGGATATCGCTGAGCTGTGCCAGACATCTGATCATATTCTCTTTAACTCACCCGGGCAGCTGGCGCGCTTCTCCCCGGTGATTGAACATTACCGGGCCGCGACCGGCAAGAGGATCGCCATCGGTATCCGGATCAACCCGGAGCACAGTGAGGGGGCGGTGCCGATGTACGACCCTTGTGCCCCCGGTTCGCGGCTGGGGATCCGTCATGCCGATCTTAGGGAAGAGGAGCTGGGCGGAGTGACCGGCCTGCACTGGCACAATCTCTGCGAGCAGAATGCCGACAGTCTTGAGCGGACGGTGGCGGCGGTTGAGGCTCGGTTTTCCTCGCTTATCCCGCGGATGGACTACGTCAATTTCGGCGGCGGCCACCATATTACCCGGCCGGACTACGATGTCGATCGTCTGGTAAAAATCGTCAATGATTTTAAAGAAAAATGGGGCGTTCAGGTCTATCTCGAGCCGGGTGAAGCGGTCGCCCTTAATTGCGGCTATCTGGTGAGTACGGTGCTCGATGTGGTGTCCGGTGAGAAAACCCAGGTGATCATTGACAGTTCGGTACCGGCACATATGCCCGACGTCCTGGAGATGCCCTACCGGCCGTGGATCATTGGCGCCGCCGAGCCAGGGGTAAAGCCCGCCGATTGCCGCATTGGCGGCCTCTCCTGTCTCGCCGGCGATGTGGTCGGCGACTACTCCTTTGACCGGCCACTGGCACTGGGCGACCGGCTGGTCTTCAGTGATATGGCGATCTATACCATGGTGAAAAACAACACCTTCAACGGTATCGGCCTGCCGGCGATCTATCTTTACCAGCCGCAGGAGGAGCGCCTCGAGTGCATCCGTCGTTTCGGCTATGAGGATTTCAAATGCCGTCTTTCGTGAAGCATGCCGGTAACCCGGGCGATTTGGCAATTCAGGCTTTTCTCGCCACGGAACTGAACGAGACCGAGTGTGCCCAG
>JAZBOD010000334.1:0-2776 GCA_036350955.1 Desulforhopalus sp.
AAGACGGCCCGGTTTCTGGCAACTCTCCAACCGGCCACGGCCTACCTCTCCGTGCCGACCCGGCCTCCTGCGGAAAAATGGGCCCGGCCGGCCAATGAACAGCAGGTAAACCGGGCCTTTCAGCTGATACAGCAGGGGGTTGCCCATGCCGAATATCTCACCGGCTATGAAGGCAATGCCTTTGCCGCCACCGGCAACCTTCAGGAGGATATCCTGAGTATCACCGCTGTCCACCCGATGCGCCAGGACGCGGTGACGGCTTTTCTCGAGCAGGCCGGAGCGGAGTGGCCGGTTATCGACCAGCTGATCAGGCAAGGCGCTCTGGTGGAAACCGAATACGCCGGTCACCGCTTCTATTTGCGCAAATTTTCAACGGAAACAGCACGGTAGGTCAGCCTGGCTGACCGGTAAAGGAAGGGGCATGGAAATCACCATTCTCGGCACCGAATCCCTTGGGGTACGGGGGCTCTGCTGTATGGTCCGGTCGGGGGAGCGGCAGATCGTCATCGATCCTGGGTTGGCCCTCGGACTGGTTCGCTACGGCCGTTATCCCCACCCTCTCCAGGTGGCGGTGGCGGAAAAGGTCCGCCGGCAGATCATCACTGCGGTTGCCGGGGCGACGGAGCTGGTGATCAGCCATTTCCACGGTGACCATATTCCTCTTTCCCGCCCCAACCCCTATCAGCTGGGGATCGACCGTTTGCCTCCGGGAGCCGGCCGGCTTCCGGTCTGGCGCATAGGGGACGACGGCCTGTCCGACAAGGGCCGCAAACGCTGTGCCGACCTGCAGGACTATTTTGGCGGGAACCTGCAAAGAGGCGAGGGCACAGGGGATGACCGCCTCGCCTTTTCTGAGGCGGTGCCCCACGGCGAACCGGACGGGCCGATGGGGAAGGTGATGATGACCCGGGTCGGCGAACCGGGGTCGGTGTTCGTGCACGCCTCGGATATTCAGCTTTTCCACCACCCGACCATCTCCCGGATTCTTGCCTGGGAACCCGATATCGTCCTCGCCTCTGGCCCGCCCCTTTACCTTGAAAAGATTGACCAGCCGACCCGCCATGCCGCCTGGGAAAACGCCCTGCAGCTCGCCCGGGCGGTAAAAACCCTGATCATCGACCACCATCTGCTCCGTGACCATGGCGGTCTTCCCTGGCTGACCCAGCTCTCTGCCGCGGCGGGCCGGGAGGTGTTCTGCGCCGCCCGGTTTATGGCCCGGCGTCCGCTGCTCCTCGAGGCCCGGCGGGAAGAGCTCTATGCGGCAATGCCGGTGGCCGAGGAGTGGCATCAGCGCTATGCCCGGGGTGAGGCCGGCACCGCCGAATACCTGCAGCGGGCAGCTCTCTGCGGCCTGAGCGAGGTGGTCGAGGCGATCGTTGACGAAGAGGTGCTGGAGTGAAGCGGCTGGCACTGCTGCTGATCATCCTCGCGGCGGCTGGCGGCTATTTCGCCTACAGCCGGTTGACCCGGGAACAGCCGGTGCAGGTCGCGGTGCAGACCGCCGATATCGGTCTGGTTGAAGCGACAGTCACCAATACCCGGGCCGGGTCGGTCAAGGCCCGGCATCGGGCGAGGCTCGCCCCGGCGATCGGTGGCCGGATCGCCATGCTGGCGGTTGCGAAGGGTGATCTGGTTACGGCCGGCCAGCAGCTGATTACCCTCTGGAACAAAGACCTTGAGGCGGAGGTGGCCCTCGCCCGGAGCGAGGCGGGGGCGGTCGATGCCTCCGCCCGCGAGGCCTGTCTGATGGCCGATTACGCCGAACGGCAGGCCGAGCGGCTCAGCGAACTACACAAAAGCCACTCAACCTCCGAGGCCAGTTACGACGAGGCGATCGCCATCGCCGCCGCCCGGCGCGCTGCCTGCCTGGCGGCCAAGGCGAAGCGGGAGGTCTCCCGGGCGAGAATCGATGCGGCCCTGGCGATGGTCGAGCGGACGGTCATCACTGCCCCCTTTGCCGGGATCATCGCCGAGATAAATGGCGAGATCGGTGAATATATCACCCCTTCCCCCCCGGGGATCGCCACCCTGCCGGTGATTGACCTGATCAATCTGGACTCCCTCTATGTCACCGCGCCGATCGATGAAATCGACGCCGCCCAGATCCGCCCCGGAATGGCGACCCGCATCACCCTCGATGCCTTTCCACAACGGGCCTTCAGCGGCCGGACCAGGGCGGTTTCTCCCTACGTCCTCGAACTGGCCAAGCAGGCGCGGACGGTGGAGGTTGAGGTTGATTTTGTCGAACCCCTGCCGGAGGTCACCCTGCTGGTCGGTTACAGTGCCGATGTGGAGATCATCGTTGATGCGCATCCCGGGGTGGTCAGGGTGCCAACCGAAGCCTTGCTGCCGGACGGCTCTCTCTATCTCTTTTTGGCGGAGAGCGGCCGATTGGCCCAGCGCAAGGTGGTGGTTGGCCTGGGCAACTGGCGATTCACCGAGATCCGGGAGGGGGTCGGCGCCGGCGATCAGGTGGTGACCACCATCGACCGCCAGGGGTTGGCTGACCAGGCGGCGGCCCAGGTCGACAGCTCCCATGCCCGGTAAGAGCAAAAATGATTGAGCTTACCGATATACCCTCCATGCCACAACCAAGCAGGAATATCATCCATTTTGACAACCAACCTAAACCTTCCCCGGAGGTTGGTAGACTGCCTGGCCTTGCTTCCAGCTGCGGCGCTTCGGCCTTCTCGTCAGGCTGGAGAGGCCGGCAGACAGGCCATCCCTGGCCTGGCCGCCGGTTGCGGACCTCCTGTCCGCAACCCTTCGGGCCCTG
>JAZBOD010000335.1:0-11732 GCA_036350955.1 Desulforhopalus sp.
CGACAGCGCAGGTCGCTATCCTGCCCCGGGACGTTATCTGGCAGCGGAGTGATCAGGGTGGCGGGCAACTCTGTCGCGGGTGCGGTGGCAATAATTTTCCCGGATGGGGTGATTCCGGCGATGCCGACCATCGGTAGCCGCTTGTCGAGGAAGTCAAGCAGCAAACGGATTTGGTCGGCAAGGGCAGCCTCGCTGTTGAACAGGCCGGACATCTTTGCCCTCCTAATGATAAATTGCTTCGGCGCGGGCCATCTCTTCCGGCATATCCTCAAGAAGCACAGCGTACTCTTCGATATTTTCCTGGAGGTGGGTGAGCAGTGGTGGGGCAATGACGGCTTCGACGCCGGGAAGAACACTGCGTTCCACCTGGCTGGAGAGATATTCAGCGATCTGCAGGATGCCGGTAAGGCTCTCTGGGATTATCTCTTCGGCGAGCAGATGGTGGTCACGGATAGCCTGCTGAATTTCCGGACCCATCTGCCAGTCTTCGGTGAGCAGGGCACCAATCTGACAGTGGTCGGTGGCAAAGCTCTGTTGCTCGAGGAGGAGCAGTTCGCTGCTTGAGCTGCAGCTTCGGCAGATCTCATGGAATACCTTGCGTTTGCCTTGTTCCTCGACCAGAAGGCCAAAGTCATGGAGAACGCCGCAGATAAAGGCATCGTCCCCGTTCATGCTGAACATTCTTTCCGCCACCATCCGGCAACAGATCGCCACCGCGGTACTGTGCATCCAGAGTCGCTTGCGGGAAAAGCGTTCACTGCCGTCTGCCGGGGCGGTAAAAATCCGGCGCAGCGCATCGGTTACCGCCAGGTTATGGAGATTTTTCATGCCGAGAAAGGCCACCGCCCGGCTGATTGAGTCGACCCGCTGCAGCAGGCTGTAGTAGGAGCTGTTTACCAGACGGAGCAGGCGACTGACCAGCACCTGGTCAAGGCTGATTACCTCTTCGAAATCCTTCATTGTCGATTCCGGATCGGCAATCAGGCGGTTGAGGGTGGTCACCACCTGGGGAAGAGGGTGAACCTCGGAGAAACGTTCTATCAAGGTTCTGGTGCTGGACATTATTCGACCGGTATTTCTTTTTTCTCTACGGCTTCCGCTTTGATCCGGTCGAGCAGTTCGGCAAGAACCGGTTTGACATTTTCGCGGAGGTCGCCGGCGACAATGATAAACAGGAGGTCGTCACCGGGCTGAAAGGTGCCGGCACAGGCATGGATGACGATGTCAAAGATCCCTTCACGGCGGAGGTACTCTTTACGGATCTTCTCTATCTTAGCGAAGTCGGGACGAACTTCGAGGGCGCTGACCCGGCTGCGGTCCGCTCTGGACCAGTTACGCACAACCCCATTATGGATGAGGACCATGCCTACCTGGTCGGTGAAACCCGGTCGTTTTTTCAACTCCTCTATCGCTTTGGAAATATCCATTATCTGTCCTTTTTCGGAGATGGGCCGTGTAAAGAGATGACCAGCCGGTGCCGGCGGGGTTTCGCCGTCAATACACCTAAATCGGCTGGATAACCGGAATGATCAGTTCCTGTTCGGTGTTCAGTCTGCGCAGATCGATTGCTGCATTGTAGCGTTCGAGCAGCCAGACAGGAATTGCGAATTTGTTATAGCAGAGATCCCAGAGGGTATCACCGCGGCTGACCCGGTAGGTCTTTTTCCCGACAACCGTATTGGCTGAGAAGAAAAGGCTTTCGGTTTTCCGCAGATGATCAAGCCGCTGCTGTTCGAAAACTGTCGTCGAATGCCGGGAAAAAGCGAGAAGCAGCCGCTGTCCCGGATAAACCTCCGGGCTACCCGAGAGACGATTGATCGCCTGGAGGTGGTTGACCTCAAGACCCAGCCAGCCGGCGTAGAGAGCCAGGCTCTCTTCCGGTTGAACGGTGATATAGCCGTACTTCCTGCCCTCTTTGCTGTGGATCTGCGCCACCTTGTAATTATCCGGGTTGGGCGGAGGAAGGGTGATGGCGACGCTTTTCAATGGGCGCTGTTTCTTGATGCCGGAGAGAATCGGCACCTCCTTGCTCTGCTGCACCACCTGACGTTTGCCCTGGGCGGTGATAATCGGCACTGCTGGCCCTCTTGCCGGACCGGCTTTAACCGCTTTCGGGATGCGCAGTCGCTGGTTGACAATGACGGTCGCCCGGCGGTCAAGGTTGTTCACCTGGGCGAGGCTTTTCAGACTCACCCCATAACGTTTGGCAATGGTGCCGGCGGTGTCGCCGGGTTGCACGCGGTGATAGAGGTTTGCCAGTTGCTCGTTTTTCACCAGGTTGGCGGGAAACAGGTTCGCCAGTTCGGGTCTTACCCGGTCGGCAGGCAGGCGGAGGAGATAGCCCTTAGGAACCATTTTTTCGCCTGTGAAAACAGCGGGGCGAAGTGACGGGTTATGTTCCCGCAGAGTTTGGCTGGTCACCCCGAAGTGGCGGCTGAGAGCGACGGCGTCGATGTAGCCTGGGGTGGTGAAAGAGCGATAGACGGTCGGTGACAGCCGGCGGACAGCTGGGTTCTGTTCGAGCTGCCGGGCAACCTTCATCGCCGCCAGGAACTCCGGGTAGAAATTACGGGCGGCGAATTTAAAATGGCCCTTCTGGTATCCGTTGAATATCTGTTCGTAGCCGCCTTTTTCCCGCAGTGCCCGAAGGGTACCGGCCAGACCATAGTTGTAGGAGGTTACTGCCAGGGGCCAGCTGTTCAGGGCGCGGTAACTTTTTTGGAGATATTTCGCCGCTGCTGTGGTGGCGAGAAAGGGATCACGCCGTTCATCGACCACATCATTGATAGTCAGGTACTGTTTGCCGGTGGCCAGCGTGAACTGCCAGATCCCCATCGCACCGACCCGTGAGTGGGCGTTGAGATTGAACGATGATTCGACGTGCGGCAGGTAGGCCAGCTCTTCCGGAAGACCGTGATCTCTGAAAATCCTGCGTATTTCAGGCATAAACGCTCCGGAGACCACGACGCCTTCAAGGAAACGCTCGCGCAACCCGGTCTGGATGCGGATATTCTCGGCGGCCAAGGCCATCTCCTTTCGGCCATTCGGGCCGGGGAAAAGCGCGGCGATGCGTTTTTCTTCCGGTGTTCGAGGGATCTCCCGGGCGAGCCTGTGCAGCATAGCCTGATAACTCTGCAACACCTCTTTGCGCAATCGGGCATTGCGGCGGTTGGCCTCGGGCTGGTTTTGGTCAAGCAGGGGCAGGACCCGGTAGATCTTGGCTAAATCTGTTCGGTCATGTATAACTGCCTCGTTTATCGAATAGTAGCCGTAGATTTTTTCCCAGAAGGTGACGTTACGCTCGATAGTGCGGTACTGGGGGAACGCCCTGGCGTTGTCACCTGCTGCCGCAGCCTCGCCGTTGGCCAGGGAGAACAGGAGAAACCAGACAACCAGAAAATTGGCGCAGTACACCTTGGGCAGAGTTATCCAGGTCATAGCCTTTAAAGGTCAGAGGGGTATCCAGAGTAATGTTAAATAGTAACAAGATTTATTCAGGAAGTAAAGGAACAGTGGCAACAGAGATTTCTCCGCCGTGAGGATTTTTCCCGCCAGTCCCTGGGGCAGCTGGCAGCGAAAATCATCCCCGATGTTGATCCGCCCTGTCACCCTAAGGAGTTCCAATCAATTGAGGAACCAGCCATGTATACGCCGATAATTGCCACCCTGGGCTATATTCTCTCCACTGACCGCCAGCAGACCCTTCTGGTTCACCGCAACAGGCGCGGTGATGACCAGCACCTGGGAAAATACAACGGGCTGGGCGGGAAAATGCTTCCCAGCGAGGATATTTACACCTGCCTGGTCCGTGAAGTTCACGAGGAGGCGGGGATTCACTGCGAACGGGCAGTTTTGCGGGGAACCATCAACTGGACAGGCTTCGGGCCCGCCGGAGAGGATTGGTTCGGCTTCATTTATTTGATCGAAAGCTTCAGCGGCAGCCCTTTTTCCGGCAATGAGGAAGGCGATCTGGTCTGGGTGCCAGTAGACAAGATCCACACCCTGCCAATGTGGGAAGGGGACAAATATTTCCTGCCGATGGTCTTTGACCAGGATCCGCGGGTTTTTCACGGCTACATGCCCTATGACAATGCCAAACCCCTCACCTGGCAATACCACCGTTACTGATTGGACTTGCAGTGCACGGGGCGCGTGGTATATTCGGCGGCACAATCTGCCTGATGACTATCTTGTGTCCAGCGAGAAACGAGAATTCACCTCGGCCAGTCAACCCGGCACAGCCACTGAGGTTGGCAGCCTTGGCAGGTTTTGCCGAGAAGGGTTAGCCTCTTGCTGGGCACCAAAAAACCAAAATCAAAATGACGGAGATTAGAGATATGGGCCAGAATGGAGAGTTGCAAAAACTGGAAGAGTTTGTCGAAAAACTGCTGAGCCGGTCAAACCTGTTGCGTCAACAAAAGGCCAAGCTTGAGACCGAGTTGGCCGAGCGTGACCGGTTGATCGCCGAGTTACGGGAGAGCCTTGCCGCCCAGGACTCTGAGCGGAGCGAAGTCAACGACCGGCTGTCGAAAATTGTTGACCAGATCGAGGAGTGGGAACTCGATCAGGATGAGGAGAAAGCTCAAGCGGCCGAGGAACTTGTTGAGGATCCCGTAGAAGAGGATGAGGCTGCTCCGCCGGTAAAGGGACAGCATAATCTCTTTTCGGCAGCCGGTGGGAAAAACTGATCTGCACCACGGGCAATGGGCAGGCCGATAAAAGTGAGCGCACGGACCATGGAATATGGCGGAAACTGAGCGGCTGGTCAGAGTAACCCTGCTGGGACAGGAGTACAGCTTTTACTCCGCAGCCTCGGAAGAGGAGATGGCCTCGATTCTTCGCCTGGTCCGTGAGGTGGTGGAGAGCGATGCGGCGGGTCGACCCGGCAACCTGCCCGCTGCGAAAATTGCCGTCCTGGCCTGCCTCAACATCGCCTCGCGCTACGTAAAACTGGAGCAGGAATACCAGGCTAGCAGAACAGAGTCACAGACGCGCATTGCCAGGCTCAACGAGCAGATCAGTCGTGGTCTGCTCAGCGAGTAATCCGGGGCCTTGTCGGATCGACCCCGGGTTTTTATATTGTTTAGGTTTCCCCGAAACTCTGGTATAGTCACCATATAGGGATAAGCGTCAGCGCCGGAGCAGGGGTCTCTACTCCTGTGGCCGGCTGGCGTTGGGAACAAGATTTCCCTGCACTGTTGGTGATCGTCAGTGCGTGTTGAGCCAACTCTTTAAAAAAGGGTTGCCCCGCTGGTTATTTAAGGAAAATCGGCTCCCGAATTTCCTGAGGTGATTAAGGGAAGCCCACCTAATTTAATTAGGTTTAACTTACCTGAAGACACGGCAGTGTGGGGAAGTGAGGTAAGAGGCGGGGTGACCGCCAGGTTTTACAACCCGTTGGCTGGCATCGGCACTGTTTGCCGAGCTGCTAAGCGGTTGACCATATAGATTAACAGACTGACATCAGTAGAGAAGGTGTTGTTGGAGTGTTTTACGAAAAAGGGAAGCGAGGCTGCTTTTTATAGATACTCATCCGGCGGAGGCTTTGAGCGGTTTTTCTGCCGGGAAAACATGTTCCCACCGGACCTTGGTGGTATGACCCCTGCGAAAGGGCGGTAAACAAGGACGACTGTCTACTGATGTTGAGTCATCTGGCACAACGATGACTGTTCAGGTTCCCTGCTGTGACCGGTCCTCTCTCTTTGAGACCAGACAGGTGGGGCCGGAAAAGGACCTTGACCGTTGATCGCTGAGTAACCTCGGTCTTAGGCGGAAAATCATCGGCCGTTGCCTTCTCGGTTTCCAGACCGCGGGTGCGGTTGAGCCTTCGGTGGGCAAAGCTGCGGTTCGCCGGGGCACCCTCGACTCTTCTTTTTCGTATCGCTACACCCCCTCCCCGTCACCTCCTGCTCTCCTGTCGGTCGTTACCGTATAGGAACTTCAATGGACTTACATCCCATCATATTCATCGGTGCAGGCCTGCTCGCCGGCACCCTCGCGGGTGTTTATCTTCGGCGTATTTTTATCGAAGGGCTGGAGAAAAACGTCAAGGCACAGAGTCGGCAGATTGTCGAAAAAGCCATAGTCGAGGCCGAGCAGATCAAGAAAGAGGCTCTTCTCCAGAGCAAGGAGGCCAGCTACCAGGTCAAGCAGGCCCTGGAAGAGGAACTGCGCGGAGAGCGTGAAGAGTTAAAAGATGAGCAGCGCCAACTCAAGCGAAAACGGGAAAGCCTAAAACGGGAGTGGGACGGTTATGACCGTAAACAGAGCGAGTTGCTTGTGCTGGAGGAGCGGGTCAGGGAACAGGAGGCGGAGCTTAAGGATAAACACCGGGAAGCCAGTGAGCTGATCAGCGCCAAACGCTATGAACTCTCCCGGCTGGCCGGATTAAGTCAGGAGGAGGCGAAGAAACTCCTCATGGACTCGATGGAGAGTGAAGCACGGATGGAGGCGGCAAAAAGACTCGCGAAAATTGAAAATGAAATGCGGGTTGAGGCCGATCGCAAGGGGAAAAACATCCTGGCTCTGGCAATCTCCCGCTATGCCGGGGACTATGTCGCAGACCGGACGGTCTCCATGGTGCCGCTGCCCAACGATGAGATGAAGGGGCGGATTATCGGCCGGGAGGGCCGGAATATCCGGGCGATTGAGGCGGCTACCGGGATTGATATCATTATTGATGACACCCCCGAAGCGGTGATCCTCTCCGGATTTAATCCAGTCCGCCGCGAGGTTGCCCGGCTGGCCTTGCTGCAGTTGATCAATGACGGCAGGATTCATCCGGGCCGGATTGAAGAGGTGGTTGAAAAGGTGACCAGGGATCTGGAGATCACCATGCGGGAGGCCGGTGAGCAGGCGACTTTCGATGTTGGCGCCCACGGGGTCCACGTCGAATTGATTAATCTTCTCGGCAGGTTGAAGTACCGGACCAGTTATGGCCAGAATGTCCTTCAGCACAGTCTTGAGGTCTCTTTTCTCTGTGGCATTATGGCTTCGGAACTCGGTGTTGATGTCAAGATGGCCAAGCGTGCCGGTCTTCTTCATGATATCGGCAAGGCGGTGGATCACGAAGTGGAGGGATCCCACGCCATCATCGGCCGTGATCTCGCCAAAAAATATGGTGAGCCGGAGGAGGTGGTCTACGCCATCGGGGCGCATCATGAAGACCAGCCACCGCTGAGTGTTATCGATATCCTTGTCCAGTCGGCGGATGCCCTTTCCGGGGCCCGGCCCGGGGCAAGAAAAGAGATGCTCCAGAGCTACGTCAAACGGCTTGAAGATTTAGAGGCGATTGCCAATGGCTTCAGCGGGGTCGAAAAATCCTATGCCATCCAGGCTGGCCGGGACTTGAGGATCATCGTCGATTCCGGCAAGGTGAAAGACGAGGAGGCGACCCTGCTCAGCCAGGATATCGCCCGTTCCATTGAAAGCAAGCTCACCTATCCCGGGCAGATCAGGGTCACGGTGATCCGGGAAACCAGAGCGGTCGAGTATGCCAGATAGCCTGGCGAAGCAGCCGAGGGGGCAGAAGGGCGGAAACCAGGCTGTTGCGGTCTGGCCAATTTCGAGAAAACAACCAGAGAGCAGGGGGGGGGATGGTCTCTATTGACGAGCAACTTGAATTGATTGAGCGGGGTACCGTTGACTGTATTTCCCGGGAAGAACTGGTGGCCAAGTTGAAAAAGTCCAGGGAGACCGGGGTGCCGCTGAAGATCAAGGCGGGCTTTGACCCCACCGCCCCCGATCTCCATCTAGGCCATACCGTACTGCTCCAGAAGCTCAAGCATTTTCAGGATCTGGGTCATGAGATCTTTTTTCTGATCGGTGACTTCACCGGGATGATTGGTGATCCGACCGGCAAATCCGATACCCGCAAGGCGCTTACCGTCGACCAGGTGGCGGCGAATGCCGAAACCTATAAAGCCCAGGTCTTCAAGATCCTCAATCCCGAAAAGACCCGGGTGGTATTCAACAGCAGCTGGCTGGCCGGGCTGACCTCAATTGACATGATCAAGCTTGCCTCGGAGCTGACCGTTGCCCGGATGCTTGAGCGGGATGACTTCAAAAAGCGCTTTGACAGCGGGCGACCGATCTCTATTCATGAATTTTTATACCCGCTGATCCAGGGCTACGATTCGGTGGCCCTGCAGGCCGATGTCGAACTGGGCGGGACGGATCAGCTGTTTAATCTGCTGATGGGCAGGGATCTGCAGCGCTCCCATGGCCAGGAACCCCAGGTGGTGCTGACTACGCCGCTGCTCGAAGGGCTCGACGGGGTGAACAAGATGTCAAAATCCCTCGGCAACTATATCGGCATCACCGAGTCCGCCGATAATGTCTATGGTAAGACCCTGTCGATCTCCGATGAGTTGATGTTCCGCTATTTTACCCTGCTCAGTGATCTGGACAGTCAGGAGATAGCTGCCCTGCAGCAACGCCTTGAACGGGGAGAAGTCCACCCGATGGAGGTGAAAAAGCAGCTCGCCCGGGAACTGACAGCCCGTTTCCATAATGCCGCCGAGGCCTTGGCTGCGGAAGAGAATTTTGCCAAGGTTTTCAGTCGGGGAGGCTTACCGGATGAGATTCCCGAAGTGCGGCTGCCGGCCGGCGAGCCTTTGCCCCTGGCCAATCTGCTCCTGGCAGCCAAGCTGGTGGGATCGACTTCCGAGGGGCGGCGGATGGTGACCCAGGGGGCGGTAAGTGTCGATGGCCAAAAGATCGAGGACATCAACGGCCAGGTGGCAGCCGAGGGGGAGATCCTGATCAAGGTGGGCAAGCGCCGTTTCTGCCGGGTGTTCTTTACCCGTTGATCTCCCCCCGAACAACGGGGCCCAAAGGATCAGTGCTGGTATATTTTCGGCGCTTTTTCCCGACACTCCCGGCAGAGGCCGGAGAATTCGATATGGTGGCCGAAGACCTGGTAATCACAGATCTCTGCTGCCACCGCGTTGATCTGCTCCTGAACGGCGATAGCTATATCGTCCACCCGGCCGCATCCGGCACAACGGATGTGATAATGGGGGGTGACAATGGCATCAAAACGTTTCTGGGTTCCGCCCACCTCGAGTTTGAGGATAATCCCACTGTCGGCCATCAACTCAAGGTTGCGATAGACGGTGCCGAGCCCTATCCGCGGTAACCGGCGGCGAACCATATCGTACACCTCGTTGGCCGTCGGATGGCTGGTCACTTTGCCGAGTTCTTCGAGGATAATCTGCCGCTGCGTGGTCAACCGCATGTGTGCTCGTGGCTGCATTGGTTCTCCTCTTTGAAAGTAAGTATGAGAGACGTTATCAACAGCTATACTAGCTGAAAAAAGAGAAAAAGCAAGGGAAAACAGTGGCGAGCGGTGGCAGGGAGAGGTGGCCGATATCCGTGGTTGGGGATCTGCAGGTTGGTCAGTATTTTCGTCCAACCTCGGGGTTGAAGTAGCCAAAACCGAGCCAGGGAAACTGTTTTTTGAGCAGGCCTAGCCAGCTGCGGATCCCCAGGGAGTTTCCTGAGGGCGGAAAATCGAGGCTCTTGAGGTACCACTGCGGGTCGATGTTGAGGTTACGGAGCTGAATAAAGTCCGGTCGGTGCCGGTCAATCATGGTGGCGAGCGCCGCCAGTTCCGCCTCCGAATCGGTGAAGCCGGGAAGGATGAAGTAGTTGAGGGAGACAAAACGCCCCGCTTCTTTCATGACGTCGATGCTCCGCAGGACATCGCTGAACTGGTAATTTTTCGGACGGTAGTAGCGGTGATAGTACTCCGCCTGCGCGGAGTTGAGGCTGACCCGGATGCTGTCGAGACCAGCCTCGGCGAGAAGTTTTACCCGGTCCGGCAGGCTGGAGTTGGAGTTGAGGTTGACTGTGCCGCGACTGGTCTGGGAGCGGATTTTCACGATTGCTTCGGCAATTCGTTCCGCCTGGAGCAACGGCTCACCTTCACAGCCCTGACCGAAGCTGACAATCGCCCTGTCGGCATGCTCAAGGTGGGAAACGGCAATTTCGCAGATCTCGTTCAGTTTTGGCACGAAGGTGATCCGTTCCTGGGTCGAGGGGCAGCAGCCCGAGGGCTGTTCCGAGATGCAGCCGAGGCAGCGGGCGTTGCATTGCGGTGAGGTGGGCAGGGGGGCCTCCCAGCGGCCGAGAAAATAGTTTCTCGCGGCGGGACAGCCGTAGCTGAGGCAGCATCTGCCGAGGTGTTGGATAAGCCGGTTGTGCTTATGGCTTTTCAGTTTTTGCCGGGTTTTACGGTCGATCTGCCTCTGGTTGAACTGTGCCGCGTCCTGTCGTCTGTCCGGGTCGCTGCGAAAGGCGGCGACCCAGAACCGCCCGTCCAGCCAGCCTACCGCGGTGTAGGCAAAAAGGGGCAGCAGCGGGGCATTTTCCTGGGATTGGTAGGCACTGGTCAGTACCGTGGTGTGGGCGGGGGCCATGAATGCGGCCACTGCCTGGACCGTTTTTTTGCCGGAGAAAGGGTGCTCGGCGAGCATCGCCGGCTCATTGCCATCCCTGTCCCAGCCTACTGGCAGGCGACCGGGGAGGGCGAATAACTCACTGCCGTCTGGCAGGGGAATAAGATCCTCCGGCGCCGGCTGGCTAAACCTGCCGTTGCTCATCCCGGCCATTGCCAGTTCGGGAAAATCGGTGATGCTGCCGTCACCATCGGCGATTACCATCGCCGGCAGCGAACGCGGATGCTCCATCTACTCCCTGAGTACCTTGAATACCGAGTCCACCGCCAGGTAGACATCGAGGTCATCGCCAAAAACATCCTGAATGGCGGGATGTTCGACCAGGTCTTCAACGATGTACTGGGTGAAGTAGAGGCTGACCACGTTGGGGTCCTGGGCGATGGTCCGCACCGGGGCAATTTTCATCTGCAGTTCAAATTCCTCAATGTAGCCGAGTTTGTTGAGCTGATTCTCGAAGGCTTCCTGGATGGCACTTACCGAGGTGGTCTCGATGACTCCCCGGTCGAGCAGGCGCTGAGTCAATTTCACGGCAAATTCCGAAGCGTGGTCTTTGGCCCGGAAGAACATTTTACGGCGTTCCTGTTCCCGCTTGCGGTCTATGGAGCGGATAGTTTTGTCGGTGGTTCTGTTGGGGCTTATATTGACTTTGGCCATCAGGATCTCCGTAGAGTTGTCATCGCCAAAAGGAGATGGGAGGAAACGTGGGCTCGGGTATTGGCTGGGTTGGTAAGAATGTGTACGCTTTATAATCGGAAAAGATAAATATCTCTAGGGCAAATTTGCTGATGTGGACGGTATTTGCAGGAGCAACAGGGCTCAAGACGGGCCTTAGGCTGATGGTGCAGGCCGACCTTGGTGTCTGGGTCGGTTTTCGTCCATTCAGGAAAATTCGTCTTGACCTCAGACGGTTTTCCTGTATATCACTATAAATTTATGGTATATACAGGCTACGTCGAATTGGCTGGAGACTGCCAGCCGGCGGATACGGCTTAAAGAAAAAAATTATACGAAATTTTGGAGGTTCTACCCATGGTGCAAAATGTGAAAGCGCTGTTGCCTGCGTTACTGTGCGTCTGTGTGATTGCCTTGGCCGGCTGTGGCAAAAAGGTCGAGAGTGATGCGGCATTGAAGACCGATGCCCAGCCGACTGAGGCCCTTGGCGCTGTGGAATCCCTGGATTCGGTGCCCCTAGGGATCAGCGAAGGGAGAACCACCGAAGGGATGTTGCCGGTCTATTTTGATTTTGACAAATCGGACATCCGGGCCGATCAG
>JAZBOD010000336.1:0-4101 GCA_036350955.1 Desulforhopalus sp.
ATCGCCTCGGCTACATCTCCTCCTTTACCATCATCGACCGCGCCGATGCCGAGGGGATCATCAACCTCCTGAAATCCTCCCTGGGACTTGGTAAAAAAGACAAACGGTTCCCCTCGCGGCGGGTGCTGATCAACATCATCAGCGGGTCAATCAACCGCTCCCTCGCCGTCGATGAACTGGTGGAAGGGCAGTTCCCCCATCTGCTCGACCACCTCGACGATATCCTCCGTTTGCAGGAGCATTATCAGAGCTTCAAATTTGATCACGGGCTGATGGATTATGACGATCTGCTGGTCAACTGGAAGCGTTTGCTCGCCGAGTTTCCAGAGGTCCGCCAGACCATATCCACGCGCTTTAGCCATATCATGGTCGACGAGTATCAGGATACCAATCTGATCCAGGCCGATATTGTCCGCCTCGCCGCCGACAGCCACGACAACGTTATGGTGGTCGGTGACGACTCCCAGTCGATCTACTCGTTTCGTGGGGCGGATTTCTACAATATCATGCGTTTTCCGAAGGTCTTTGCCCATACCCGGGTGATTAAGCTTGAGGAGAACTACCGCAGCACCCAGCCGATCCTTTCCCTGACCAACGATATTATCGACAAGGCCCAGGAAAAGTACAGTAAAACGCTGTTTACCAGTATTGCCGGAGAATTGCGACCGATGGTCTTTGCCGGCCGCGACGAGCGGGAGGAGGCGGCATTTGTGGTGCGCACCATCCGCCGGCTGCTCGCCCAGGGGGAGGACCCCCGGGAGATTGCCGTTCTTTTTCGCTCGGGCTTTCACTCCTATAAACTTGAGCTGGAATTGAGTTCGGCGGGGTTGGTCTACGAGAAGCGGGGGGGACTCAAACTGACCGAGTCGGCCCATATGAAGGACATGATCGCCTTCTTCCGGCTGCAGACCAACCCCCATGACGGTCTCTCCTGGAACCGGATCCTTCTCCACCTGGAAAAGGTCGGCCCGACCACCGCCCAGAAGATTGCCGCCGCCGTCGCCGGGGCGGCGGAGCCGATGGCGGTACTGCGCGACTACCCTGCCGGCAGGGGCTGGCAGGAGGGGTACGCCCGCCTGGTGGCTCTTTTCACCGCACTGCAGCATGCGGAGGCGCGGCCGATCGAACTCTGCATGAAGATCCGTGAGTACTACCAGCCGGTATTCGAGCGTCTCTATCATGACGATTTCCCGAAACGGGAGAAGGATCTTGACCAACTCCAGGCAATTATCGCCGGCTATGACCGACTTCAGGACTTTATTGACGACACCTCGCTTGATCCTCCCGAGGATACCCCGGCCGGTGAGGCGGCCCTAGACCGGCTGGTCCTCTCGACTATCCATTCCGCCAAAGGTCTCGAGTTTACCACCGTCTTTGTCATTGGTCTCGCCGATGGGCGATTTCCCCATGTTGCGGCGACTTTCGGCGAGTCCTGGGAGGAGGAGCGCCGGCTGCTCTATGTCGCGGCAACCAGGGCCAGAGTCAATCTTTACCTCACCTATCCCCGGCAGTTGATGACCCCGGACCGCCAGTTTCGTCGGGTGGGGATGTCGCCGTTTTTAGGGGAGATTCAACCTGGATTATATGCCCGGGTGGCGGAGAACAGCCTTGATGAGGAGGTGCCGTACCGGGTTGCCACACCGACTGCCTCTCCCGTCTCGGCAACCCCGCGCCAGAAGCGTCAGGAACTCAAGGATTTCTCGGTCGGCTGTCGGGTCAAACACCATTTTTTTGGTAACGGGGTGGTCACCCGGCTCAATGGCGGTCGGTCGCTTGATGTCCATTTTGACCGGCACGGCATGCGCACCCTCCATCTCGACTATGCCCGGTTGACACTCCTCTGATGCGCCACCCTTCCCTGGAACGTGAGCCAACCATTTACCCACTGCAGACAGAAGAAGATGAGATACGCTGAGGTCCTTGCCCATCTCGATGGGCTCCAGATGCACAAAATCAAGCTCGGTCTTGCGGCGATGCGGGACTTTCTCGACCGGGTCGGTCACCCGGAGGAGGCGCTGCGTTTTGTTCACGTGGCCGGCACCAATGGCAAAGGTTCGGTCTGTGCGGCGCTGGCGGAGATTCTTCACCGGGCCGGATACCGGATAGGGGTCTTTACCTCGCCGCATCTCAGCTCGGTGCGTGAGCGGTTTCGGATCGGCCCGACGCCGATCAGCGAGGAGGAATTTGCCCGATTGGGGGCTCAGATTATGACCGTTCTTGGCCCGGAGCGGATCACCTATTTCGAGTTTACCACTGCTCTCGCCCTGCTCTGGTTTGCCGAAACCGGGGTTGATCTGGTGGTGCTTGAAACCGGGATGGGCGGCCGCCTCGATGCGACTAATGTGGTCCATCCTGATGTGGCGGTGATCACCAGTATCAGTATGGATCACGAGGCCTATCTCGGCAATACCCTGGTACAGATCGCCAGGGAGAAGGCCGGAATCATCAAGAGCGGAGTTCCGGTGGTCTCCGGCGGCATCCACCCCGAGGCGGCCGAAGTGATTGCCGCCCGGGCCCGAGAACTGGATGCCCCACTCTTCGTTCTCGGTCAGAATTTTGACTATCAACGCATCCCCGACGGCACCTGGTGTTGGCAGTGCGGTACCGGTCTTGCCGGCCGGGATATCAGCGGGCTGCGCAGCAGCCGGCCGAGCCTTGCCCAGCAGGAAAATGACTCTCTGGCCCTGGCAGCCCTGGCGCTTCTGGCCAGGCGGGGTTTCTCGGTTTCTCCCGACCATATTCGTCAGGGCCTGGCAGCGGTCTCCTGGCCGGGGCGGATGGAATATTTCGAGCAGCACGCTGCCCGCCAGAAGGAGGGCATTGATAGCGGCGGGGTGGTGCAGCGCTTTCTTCTCGACGGCGCCCATAACCCGGCTGGTGTCAAAAATCTGGCAGAAAGCCTGCGGGAAAACTTTCACTACCGGCGGCTGATTGCCGTCTGGGGGAGTATGGTCGATAAGGATCTCGCCGCCACCCTCGGCTACATCGTTCCCCTGGTCGACCTGCTGGTCATCACCCAGCCCGATGGTGAGCGGGCGGCGACTCCGGTTCACGTGCGCGAATTTTTGCCTGAGGCGGACCGCAACCGGGCGCGGCTCTGTCCCGATGTTGCCGAGGCTCTGGCCATGGCGCGGAGCCATGCCGGCAGCGAGGATCTGATTCTGGTCAGCGGCTCGCTCTACCTGCTTGGCGCGGTGCGGGCGATGCTCCTGGGAGAGTTGGTATGAGCAAACGCGACTATCTCGATTTTGACAGTCCCGATGACGCCCAGATCCGCGCCGAGCGCAACCGGGCGCGGGATCTGCGCAAAAGCCGGTGGTGGCAGCAGAAAACCGCCTCTGGAATCTGCCATTACTGTGGCCGCAAGGTGGCCCACAGCGAGTTGACCATGGACCATCTGGTTCCTCTGGCCCGCGGCGGCCGGTCGACCCGGCAAAACCTGGTACCCTGCTGTAAATCCTGCAACAACCTGAAAAAGTCAATGCTCCCCCTGGAGTGGGAGGAGTTCTCTGTCAGAAGTGACAAGGGTTGAGGAAAAGTGCCGGGTGGGTGCATTTTCTCCTCGATTCTTTGGCGGTTTTGGATTAAAAGCAGGGAGCGTTCCGGCCGAGGTCTGGCAGTACGGTTGATCAGGTCGGCTCGATGGGCGGGTAGCTCAGCTGGATAGAGTGTTGGCCTCCGAAGCCAAAGGTCGCGGGTTCGAATCCCGCCTCGCCTACCAAGAAATTCAGGCACTTAGTAAGAGATTGCTAGGTGCCTTTTTTCTTTCCCCCACGCCATCCCCCTTATTTCCCCTCGCCAGCCTTGGTCTTCCGGGTGCGATGGGAGGCTCAGTGAGCTTAGCCGGAGAATGGGATGGGGCCTTGCTCGGTCTGGCTCAGCCAAAATAAATTACAAGATGGGTGGTTCTGGTCCTGATAAAATGGTCATTTTGGCCAACTAATCAGGTGAAAGGAGAGGTCTGGGCGCTGTCCGATGATGGGTATGATGTCATCGCTGGCAGGTGAGGCCAAATCTTGGTTGGAAACGCCTTATCGGGGCTTGCCCTGCCTCAGGCTGTGATTTATTCCCATAACCCGCATTAAAACTATGCATTAGCTG
>JAZBOD010000337.1:0-5058 GCA_036350955.1 Desulforhopalus sp.
AGTTTTTCGGCAACGACCATAGCATCTTCGGCTGGGGTCTCTGGAAGAATGACCACAAACTCCTCCCCGCCGTAACGGGCGACGGTATCATAATTGCGGATATTGTCCCTGATCAGGCGGGCGAATTCAGTGAGGACAAAATCCCCGGCCTGATGACCGAAATTGTCATTAAATTTCTTAAAATGGTCAATATCTATCAGTAACAGGGAGATTGTTGAACCATGCCGGGATGCCCGGCTGATCTCCTGGTCAAGGGTGTTTTGAAAGTACCGGTGATTGTAGACCCCGGTCAGACCGTCAAGATTGGCAAGATTGTCAAGAATCCGGTTTTTTTCTTCAAGCTCCCGGGTGAGCTTTTCGAGGTGCACTTTGGCCTGGACCAGCTGTTTGTTCATCTGATCGTAGTCAAGATTGATCAGCGACAGGCGGATGTTGGCCTCCTGAAGAATCTCCTGGACGGATTTACTCGACGGTATCTTCAGGTTGAAATAGGTCCCGGCCTCCTTGATTTTCAAATGGACCTGTTCAAGGATCGACTCAATGGCTTCCGACCCAAGGCCGAGGAGCTTTGTGGCCTCGCGACGAAACTGTTTGTGATAGGTTTCCGGAACGTCGGTATAGAGGATATTGACCAGCAGGTTGGAGAGATAGACCGCTTTGATCGTTGCCTGCAGTGACTTGTCCCGGCCCTGATAGGTATCCGGATTGTGGTGATGGAGAATCGGCAGTTGGAGTACCTCCGGGAAACCCCACTTTTTTGCCACCTCAGCCCCCACCACGGCGTGATTGACCCCAAAAATCGCCTCTTCGGCGGCAAAACGGTCATACTGGTTCTCTTCAACCGCGGTGAGCACCTGATCGTATTCCGTGGCAAAGGTCCGGGCAAGAATCAATTCGCCGAGATTCTGGAGAAGGCCGGAGATGAAAATCTCCTCGGTATTTGCCCCCTGCACCTTCTCAAGGATGAGTTTGGCGGCGACGGCGGACGCCAGCGATCTCTCCCAGAACCCCTCAAAGTCAAAGCGGTTGACTGTTTTCCCCCCCTTCATCGTCAAAAAGGAGAAGGAGAGGACCAGGCTGCGCACTGCGTTCATTCCGAGAATGCTCACCGCCTGGCTGATCGAGCCAATCTGTTGCGGAAAGCTGTAAAAAGCTGAGTTGGATACCTTGAGTATTTTTGCCGATATGGACATATCCTTGGCGATCAGCTCACTGATGTCGCCAAGAGTGGCATCTTCCCGGGAGGTCAAAGAGATCAGTTTGGACGCCACAGTCGGCAAAGTGGGAAGCTCATCGGAACTGAGGACAGCCTGGAGCAGCTGGTCTTTTGCCATCATGGTCGGCTCACTGTTGGGAGATGAGTGGGACTGCTTGTTGACAACATACTCCTGAAGTATAGCGCTTTTCAGAAGACCTTGGCAAGGTCGATGGCTGGCAAAATCACTCTGGCGCCATTCTCAGGCCGCCGGCATTCTCAGAACAAGGGAGCCAAAGCGGGTGATCGTTACCGAATCTTGCGGCAATAAAACTCTTTTAGCAGGCTTCTCCGGTTTCGGGATAGCTGCAGGTTTCACCACGATAATTTTTAAAAATCAGCTGCTTGCCTCCGGAAATAAAATAGTTAGGGGTAAGGGGAATTTTCCCCTTACCACCTGGCGCATCAAGAGCAAAGGTGGGAATGGCCATTCCGGAAATATGGCCGTAGAGAGAGCGCATCAGCTCGATGCCGACCTCGGTTCTGGTACGAAAGTGATCGGTACCCCGGGTAAGATCGGCCTGAAAGAGATAGTAGGGTTTAACTCGAATCCGCAGCAGGGCACGGAACAGTGCCCGCAGGGTCGCCGGATTGTCGTTGATTCCCTTGAGCAGGACGGTCTGGCTGGCAAGGGGGATACCGGCATCGGCCAGAAGGGCGCAGGCCTTTGCCGCTTCGGCGGTAATTTCCCGGGGATGATTGAAATGGGTATTGATGTACAGCGGGTGATACTTTTTCAAAAGCGCCGCAAGTTGCGGCGTAACCCGCATCGGCAGGGAACAGGGAATCCTGCTGCCGATCCGGACAATCTCCACCGAAGGGATCTGTTTTAACCTCTCGAGCAGGGCTTCGATCTGCTCATCAGGGAGGAGCAGGGGATCGCCACCGGAGAGGAGGACCTCGCGGATTTCCGGATGCTCTTCGATATATGTGAAACCGGCCTCCAGGGTTTCGGCGGTTACCTGCAGCCGATCCGTACCCACTTTTCGTTTTCTCGTACAAAAACGGCAATAGACCGCACAACGTGCCGAGACGAGAAAGAGAACCCTGTCCGGGTACTTATGGACCAGATTGGCAACCGGGCTGAGGTTTTCCTCATCTAGCGGGTCTGCCAGACAGGGACCGGTCAGCAGTTCTTGCCGATCGGGAACAACCTGCCGCCAGAGCGGGTCTCCGGGAGCGACCAGCAGTTGCAAAAAATATGGATTTATCCGCATGGGAAAGTTTGCTATAACCTCTGCCAATGCGGTAGTATCACAGGCCACGTGCCTGTTCAGGGCAGCCGGACTGGTTATGCTGTTCTGGAGAATCTCCTGCCAGGTATCCATGGGCGGAGATTATGGGGGATGACCGAGCAGTTGTCAATCGTCGATTTCGCAGGAACCGTAAGGGAGCGTGACATGGCGCAAAATCTGTATCGTTTTAAATATGATGAGTACGGGAATACCAGGGAGATAGTCGTCTATGCCAGTGGCTCTTCGGCGAGATCCTGCAGTTTTATCAACAAAGGGACCGCATTCAGTGCCGCGGAAAGGGAGATGCTCAATCTTGAGGCAACCTTGCCGCCAGGAATCAGAGATCTTCGTGGGCAGGTAGAAAGTTCTCGGGTCAAGGTCAATGAGAAAAATGACGATATTGAGAAATTTATCTTTATCCGCTCGCTGTTTGACCGCAACGCTACCCTCGCGCATGCCCTGATAGCCTCCGATATCGAAAGGTTCATAAAAATTATCTACACCCCGACCGTCGGTCTGGCAGTACAGAAGTATTCGTCAATGTTCCGCCAGGCCAACGGCCTTCATTTTTACCCCGGCAATATCGACAAAGCCGAGGATATCCTCCGGCGCTTCGCCCATCGCGATATCCGGATTGCCGTCGTCACCGACAATCATGGGATCCTTGGCATCGGCGATCAGGGGGCCGGAGGTATTGCCGTTTGTCTTGGCAAATTAATGCTCTACAGCCAGGGTGCCGGTATTGCCCCATGGCACTGCCTGCCTGTCTCTTTAGATGTCGGCACCAATAATGAAAAGCTCCTTGCCGACGATCAGTATCTCGGCTGGCGCCATCCACGGCTGGCAGGGGAGGCATACCTGTCGTTTATCGGCCGCTTTGTCAGGGCCTTCCGTACAGTTTTTCCGAGCGCACTCTGCCAGTGGGAGGACTTTTCGCCGCAGAACGCTTTCAGTATCAGGGATGCTTTCGTAGACGAACTGATCTCCTTCAACGATGATATCCAGGGCACCGGCGCCGCCGCAATGGCGGCAATTCTCTCGGCAATGCGGATCAAAAATGCCCGGCTGAGCGAGCAACGCTTTCTCATTCAAGGTGCCGGAGCGGCAGGAGTTGGCATTGCCGAGCAGCTCAGGAACAGTCTTAAAGCCACCGGTCTGACAGAAAAAGAGGCTCTTGAGCGGATTTTCATGGTCGACTCGAAAGGCTTGATAACCGCTGAACGCCGACTGCCGCTCTACAAGAAAAGATTCGCCCGGATGGCGGCGGAGTTGCCCTGGCTGGCGGATATCGAAAGTATCGACATTCCGGCAATCATCGCCCGGGCCAACATCACCGTGCTGATTGGCACATCAGGCCAGGAGTCATTTTTCCACGAGAAGGCGGTTGAGGCAATCTGCAGCAACACCGACCGCCCACTGATCCTGCCGCTTTTCCAACACATGTCAACTCCGGATACCTTTTGTCGGCACATCGGCCAGTGGCGTGAAAAAGGGATGCTCATTGCCACCGGCACCCCATGCGCAAAAATTGAAAATAGTGGTGAAGGGCTGGCAAACTGTCAGTGCAACAACGCCTTTATTTTTCCAGGAGTTGGCCTGGGCATCCTGGCCTCGGGGGCGAAAGAGGTGCTGCCGGAGTTTTTTACTGTCGCCGCCGAGGCAGTCGCCCAGATGATCTCTGAGGAGGAGTTGCAGCGCGGTCGACTTATGCCTCCAGTGCAAGACATGTGCAAAGTAGGCCAACGGGTGGCCGAGGCGGTGGCGATGTGTGCGGTCCGGATGGGGGTCAGCAGGCCCTGCGTCTATGCTGATTTTCAGCACAACGGGGATGAAGCGAGAATGCGGCGGCTGATTGACAGATTACGCTGGCGACCGGAATATCTGCCGCTGGTACCGATGTAACTGTTCCCCCCGGCTGAGAAACCGGGGGGATAACGGGATTTCTGCTTAGAGTTTAAGGACTTTATCGGCGGCGGGGCCTTTGGGGCCGTCGACGATGTCAAAACTCACCCTGGCTCCTTCCTCCAGTGACTTAAACCCTTCGGTCTGGATGGCGGAATAATGGACGAAGACATCCTGGCCACCATCTTGTTCAATAAATCCAAAACCTTTTGCATCGTTAAACCACTTCACCGTACCTTCTGCCATTGTACTGCTCCTTTTTCACTCGGTTCAACAAGGAACCGTTTATAAAGTTCCGGCATGCTTCACCTACCGGAAAGCCGATCGTTTTGCACAAGTTGCCAAACTGACAGGCACCGCATCCGACCGGTTCAAATGATATATAAAATGAACAAGTTAAGAGCCACATCCACCTGCAGAACACCAAAATCGTTTAGCATATCATCTGGTGAAAATCAACAATTTTGTCGAGAAAAACCCTGTGGTAAAGGAAGAGAAGTTGACGATCAGAACGGGTAAAAGGGTTGACAGTTGACCGGACCGGGGTATACCTTTTCGCAACCAACGCCTATTTCTCCCCCCCGGCAGCTTCTTTTCCAAAAGAATTTCCGGACAACTCGGGTGCTCTCTTGCGGTTGCGATCCACCGAAAGCATCACGCCGAGGA
>JAZBOD010000338.1:0-7001 GCA_036350955.1 Desulforhopalus sp.
GTCATCTCCCGCAGATTGACGCTCAGGCCGCGGTCGGAGATCAGTTCAATGTTGTTCAAGCCGACCATCCGGGTCTTGCCGTGGTTGAAAGCGGCATAGCGGCTGTGGACGTTGACTACCGGGTTGCCAAGGGTCTTCCACACAGCCCCGCCCCAGCCGGCATCAAAGGCCCGCATCACCTGTTCCCCACTGTTGGTCGGAGGGCCTGAGGCCAGCCAGAACGGATTGGGGCTGGTTATGCCGCAGAAGGTAATCGACAGTTGAGACATCAGCGTTCTCCTGGTGAATGTTCGCGGGGCACCGGTTGGCAGCCGGTCGACAGTTCAGCGGCCGAGCCGCCGGGGCAGAAAACGTCCGGCGCCTGGCTGAACATCGAGTCTGCCCGCCTCGTACTGGACTCTTCCTCCGGCAATGACCAGCCGGGGACCGCCTACAGTGGCAAAGCCCTCGAAGATTGAGGTATCCACCCGGTGGTGGTGGGTGCCGGCGGAGATCACTCCTTTGCCCTCAGGCTGCCAAACCACCAGGTCGGCATCGGAGCCGACGGCGATGATCCCTTTTTGCGGGTAGAGGCCAAAGATCCGGGCGGGATTGGTGGCGGCGACTGCGACCAGCTGCGGCATGCTGATTCTCCCCGGGATCACCCCATAGCTGTAGAGCAGTTTGAGCCGTTCCTCCACTCCCGCGGCACCGTTGGGAATTTTGCGAAAATCATCCCGGCCGAGCTCTTTTTGTCCCTTCAGGTTGAATGGGCAATGGTCGGTGCCGACCACCTCGATCTGGCCAGCGCGGATCGCTCCCCAGAGCGCCTCGCCGTGCCCGGGTGGCCTGATCGGCGGGCTCATCACATAGGCGGCGCCCTGAAAATCGGGCTTGTCGTAGACCCTGTCGTCGAGCAGCAGATACTGCGGGCAGGTCTCACCGGTGATATCGAGCCCTTCAGCCCGGGCCTCGACCAGCACCCTGGTTGATTCGGCACAGCTCATATGGACAAAGTAGGCCGGAACCCCGATTGCCCGGGCGAGAGTGGCCAGGCGGAAGGCCGATTCGCCTTCGGCATAGGCCGGCCGTGACAGGGCATGGTACCTGGGGTGGGTCTTGCCCTCGGCAAAGAACTTTTCCTGCAGCTCGGCAATGATCTCGCCGTTTTCGCAGTGGGCCATGATCAGGGCGTTGAGCTCGGCGGAGCGTTTGAGCATGGCGAACAACTCTTCGTCGTTGACCATGATCGCCCCCTTATAGGCAAGAAAGGCCTTGAAACTGGGGATGCCCTCCTTCTGGACGCAGACCGCCATCTCTCTTGCCACCTGTTCCCCGTACCAGGTGACCGCCATGTGGAAGCCGTAATCGGCAACAGCTCGTTTTGCCTTTTCTTTCCAGACGGCCAGAGCCTCAAGCAGTGACTGCCCCTTGCCCGGCACCACGTAGTCGATGATCGTGGTGGTGCCCCCGGCCAGTGCCGCCGCAGTGCCAGACTCAAAGTCATCGGCGGAGACTTCACCCATGAACGGCATATCGAGGTGGGTGTGGACGTCAATACCGCCGGGCAGGAGATAGTTCCCGGTGGCATCGATGGTCCGTTCGGCGCTCACCGGCAGATTCAGCCCGATGGCGGCTATCCTGCCATCGGCAATGTAGACATCCTGGCGGCAGCTCCCAAGGGGGCTGACCACTTCGCCGTTGGTTATCAATATCGTTGTCATATGTTCCTCCGCTGGCTGAACGGCATTGGCAGCCGCCAGCTAACTCAATATGAGCATAAATTTGTTCGGTTTTTTATATGAAAATCACTTTGCTCAGACTGCCTGGCCTTACCTCCAGCTGCGGCGCTTCGGCCTATTCGTCAGGCTGGAGAGGCCGGCAGACAGGCCATCCCTGGCCTGGCCGCCGGTTGCGGACGTCGTGTCCGCAACCCTAAAGGGCCCTGTCCTCAATCCTGCCGGGCCTTTCGCGATGCAGCTTGCGGCAAGACCAGGCAGTCTGCCGACCTCCTTGCCCAGCCAGCCTGGCCTTACCTCCAGCTTCGGCCTTGTTGTCAGCTCATTGTAGGGTGCGCATTGCGCACCAACCAACAGGCCCTGACAAGGCACCAGAGTGTGCGTATGACGTACCCTACGACATCTCTACTCTTGGCGCTTTAAACCAATTCGTCTGGCTGGAGAGGCCGGTGCCATCCCTGGTATCGGTTCAGGAGGCGGAGGCCGTTACTGCCACATCGGCAGTTTTGACCGACATCAGTCCCCAATAGAGCACACCACCCATTGCCGAACCGGTGAACCAGCCATAGCTGTAAAACCAGGGCAGCAGGCCGGTGGCCAGGGAAAAAACGGTCAGGGCAACCGGAACCAGAAAGGCGACCAGACCGGCGGAGTTGATCGCCGGGTAGCAGCCTTTGGTGAGATAGAGATCGGGAAGGCTCAGGGTCTGTTTTTTGATCAGGAAATAGTCGACGATCATGATGCCGGCGATCGGCCCGAGCAGTGACGAATAGCCGAGGAGCCAGTTTGAGTACATTGACTCGACACTGACATCGGAGATAACCCAGCCCATTTTTCTGAGCAGTTCCCAACTCATCAGCAGAATGCCGGTGATGCCGGTGAGCAGGGTGCCGCGTCGGGAGTTGATCATTTTCGGGAAAATATTCTGAAAGTCGTTGGTCGGCGAGACAATATTGGCCGCGGTATTGGTGGAGATGGTGGCAATGATGATCAACAGCATTGCGGTAACCACCCAGAAGGGGCTGTCGATTTTGCCGATCAGGGAAATCGGGTCGGAGAGGGTTTCGCCGACCAGGGCCGGGGAAGCCGCGGTCAGCACCACTCCGAGGGCGGCAAACAGGAGCATGGTCAGAGGCAGGCCGACGACCTGGCCGATAATCTGGTCTTTCTGGGATTTAACGTAGCGGCTGAAATCGGGGATGTTCAGGGAAAGCGTCGCCCAGAAACCGACCATGGCCGTGAGGCCGCCGAAAAAATAGCCCCAGACCGAAGCCCCCTCCGGACGATTGGGAGCGATAGCCAGCAGGGCGCCGGCATCGATTTTGGGCACCGCCCAGAAGAGCAGACCAAGACCGACCAGCAGGAGCAGTGGTGCGGAAAATGATTCAAGTTTCTTGATCGATTCCGAACCCTTGAGGACAACGTAAATGTTCATGCACCAGAAAATGAAAAAGCCGATTACCGTCCCCTTCTCCCCAAGTGCCGCCCAACTGGTGGAAAGTTCCGAGAGCAGCAGGTTGATCGCCATGCCGCCGAACATGGTCTGGATGCCGAACCAGCCGCAGGCCACCAGTGCCCTGATCATTGCCGGGATGTTAGAGCCATAGATGCCAAATGAGGAACGCAGCAGCACCGGGAAAGGGATCCCGTACTTGGTTCCGGCAAAGGCATTCAAGGTAAGGGGGATGAGGACGATGAGGTTGGCGAGAAAGATGGTGATCAAAGCCTCGGTCACGTTCAGGCCAAAATAGGCAGTGAGCACTCCGCCCAGAGTGTAGGTGGGCACGCAGACCGACATGCCCACCCAGAGTGCGGCGACATGCCACCTGTTCCAGGTCCGCTGTACCGCCTTGGTCGGGGCGATGTCTTCATTGTACAACGGGCTGTCGAGAACCTCACTGCCGGGGTCCATTTCGTACAACTCATCAACTTTTCTCACTTTGGTGGACGATTGTCCGGTGGTAAAGCCCATGATAGGTCTCCTTGATTGTTTCTGAGAGTGATATCGGTTTATTATCTAAAAGGGGAACTTAGCGCAGTGCGGCAAAGACCTCGCCGAGAATTCCCACGGCGGTGTCCAGTTCATTGACCGTGGTGGTCAGCGGCGGAGTGAGCCGGATAACATTGCCATGCATTCCGCCCTTGCCGATCAGCAGTCCCCAGGCCCTGGTTGCCTCAAATATTTTCTGCACCAGTTCCGGCGCCGGGGTCTTGCTCTTCTTGTCGTTGACGATTTCCAGCCCCTGCATCAGCCCCATGCCTCGTACCTCGCCGATAATCGGGGAATCGTTGGCGATCTTTTCGAGGGCACAGCGCAGCTTGGCCCCTTTTTCGGCAACCAGGGCTGGGGGTGCCTCTTCGGCGATAACCTCGAGGGTCGTCAGCGCGGCCATGGTGGAAACTGGGTTGCCCCCGAAGGTGCAGATCAGGTTGCCCTTGCCGAGGAGCGCATCGGCCACTTCCGGCGTGGCGATGGTGTTGCCCATGGGAAATCCGTTGGCGATCCCTTTGGCCATGGTCATGATTTCCGGCTCGACCCCCCAGTGCTCAATGCCGAACCATTTCGTTCCGGTGCGGCCGAAACCGGTCTGTACCTCATCGGCGATCATCACTCCACCGTGGTTGCGGATAATTTCGGCAACAATCGCAAAATAGCCGGGTGGCGGGGTGATAAAACCGCCAACCCCCTGGATCGGTTCAACCAGCATCCCGGCCACCCTGCCGCAGGTGGTGGTGTGGATGATATCCTCGACATCCTGGGCACAGGCGATATCGCATGCGGGATAGGTCATTTTCAATGGACAACGGTAGCAGTAGGGATTGATGGCGTGCTTGATGCCGGGGACCATGCTCGCCTCCATCCGCCAGGCCGACTGGGCGGTGAGAGTCTTACCGACTGCCGAATTGCCACTGTAACCGTGGCGCAGGGCGAGGATCTCAAAATTTCCGCTATAGGCCCGCGCCGCCATTACCGCAAGTTCGTCGGCTTCGGTACCGGAGTTGGTAAAATAGGATTTGCGCAGCCTGCCCGGGGTTAGGTCGGCCAGTTTTTCAGCGAGACGGACATGGTTGGCATGGGGGTAGAGGGTCGAGGAGTGGATCAACCGGCCGACCTGTTCCGCTACCCGGCTCACGACCCTGGGGTGGTTGTGGCCGACACTGGTGGTGAGGATGCCGCCAAAAAAGTCAAGGTATCTCTTGCCGGCCACGTCGGTGATCTGAGAACCGTTGCCGTGGTCGAGGGCCAGCGGTTCCTTGTAATAGAGGAGATGACTTGGCCAGAGAAATTCCTGCTGCTTGGCCAGGATAGCCTTGGGCGATAACTTCTCAACGTCTGCGGGGAGAGGAGAGTGCATAGCCGGTACCTCAAAATTGTCGGTGCGGGGCTGATTGCCCCTGTAGAGTACATGCTGTATTGGGACTTCCGGTCATGGGGGTTTATCAAAAAAAATGCCAAACGGTGGGAAGATTTAGTGAGGTAGATATATCTATCTGAGAGTAAATATCTTTTTATAAT
Organism: Desulforhopalus sp.; assembly: GCA_036350955.1. Classification (GTDB taxonomy): domain Bacteria; phylum Desulfobacterota; class Desulfobulbia; order Desulfobulbales; family Desulfocapsaceae; genus Desulforhopalus_A. The sequence continues at coordinate 5,236 of JAZBOD010000338.1, forward strand.
ATGGCGCTGCCGACCGGCCCTCGGAGAAGGAGCGCCAGGAGGGCAATAAGTCACAATATTGTATTTGTTTTTGTTTTAAAGGTAACACAAATGAAATAAATTTTTCGACTCGTCGATGGATTTCGCCAGAGATGAGCAGGTGAGTTCGTCGCACCATTGATCGAGGCGCTGGTCAGTCTCATCAGCCAGGCCGATCTTGCCAAACGACGGGGTGAGCAGCGCCGAGATCGCCATGATTGGCAGCTCGGTCAAGCGTGTGTGACGAGAACTGAGGGGAGGTGAGGCGTAAAAGGGGCTGCCCGTTCGGCGCCAGGGCAGAATCCCGGCGCCGAAGGAGCTCTGAGGAGGAGATTTACAGAGAATTGCCGGCCAGGCGCTTTTCGATCAGCTTCGAACTGGGGGTAATTGACAGCCCCCCAAGCGCGGTGCAGCGCAGTTCGTGGGGCAGGGCGCGGCCGACCCGGTCCATTGCCTCGACCGTTTCATCAAAGGGAATTACCTGATCAAATCCTGCCAGCGCGAGGTTGGCGCAGGAGACCCCGTTGCTGGCGGCGAGAATGTTCTTGCCGAGGCAGGGTACCTCCACCCTGCCGGCCACCGGGTCACAGACCATCCCAAAAATATTCTGCAGAGCCATCGACGCCCCGCTTAGGGCAACAGCGGCATCTGCACCAAGCATGGTGGCCACGGCGGCGGCGATCATTCCTGAACTGACCCCGCATTCCGCCTGACAGCCGCACAGTTCGGCGGAAAAGGTCGAGCGGGTTGCAATCAGTGCGCCGATAAGTCCCCCGGCCAGCAGGCCACGGGCTTGGGCTTGCCTGTCCATGGCCAAGGCGTCGGCAACGGCGAGGACCGAACCGGGCAGGCCGCCACAGGAGCCTGCCGTCGGGGCGGCAACGATGACCCCCATGGCGCTTTTGACCTCCATCAGGGCGGTAACGTAGGGGATGATCCGGTCGAGGAGGCCGAGGTTGAGCATCCTGCCCGCCTGGAGAGCTGAGGTGTATCTCTCGGTTTGGTAGCCAAGAATCCTGTCCTGGTACTGCGTGCCCTGCAGGCCGATTTTGATCGAATTGTCGAGGATTTCCACCAGGTCGACCATTTTTTCGAGCACCACTTCCCGGCTGATATTGCCCCGGGCGGCTTCGTAGCTCAGGGCAAGGTCGGCAAGGTTATCTCCTTTGCCGGCAAAGCTGGCCAGTTCCCTGGCGGTGGTAAACGGAACGGTCGTTTCGCCGCTGGTCAGAATAGGCAGTACCGGAAAAATCGGTCTGACCAGCCTCACCCCCTTTTGCCGGCGGATGGTCTGGAGGAGGTCATGGTCAAATTGGCTCTGTCGCAAGACGAAAAGCAGCGGTGGGTGGCTTGACTCCGGCCTGGAGAAAGTGCACCCGGCGCTCTCAAGCATCGTGACCAGGCTGGGTGGCAGCTCTTCCGCCCAGATGGCCAGGGCGTAACAGTCGCCAAAAAAGGAGACGGGACGGTCATCGATTGCAGTCAGCTCAATCATCCCGCCGCCGGTGGAGATCGCGACCAGGCGATGCTCCTCTTCGCTGTTTTTCAGAGTGAGATTGTAGGTGTTGGGGTGGTGGTCGCCGAAGTTGCCGGTGATATACTCCACTTTCAAGCCAGCCTGCTGCAACTCCCGGCGGTATTCGATCAGTCGTTGATCTGCAGCGTCAAAGCCGAGCAGTCCGCCACTCAGGCCCATGGCTGAACCCTGGGAGAGATAGGTGGTCGGCAGAGAGCCGGCACGGTCAAAA
>JAZBOD010000339.1:0-4424 GCA_036350955.1 Desulforhopalus sp.
ATAATTCCGCCGATATTTCGCAGGCGCAGCTGGTAGGCAATCTCTACCGCCGCCTCCATATTGGTTTTGAATATGGTATCGTTAAGATCGTTTTTCCCGACATAGCGGCCGGTGTTGACATCTATCACCGAGAGGGCTTCGGTACTTTCAATGATGATGTAGCCTCCAGAGCGCAACCAGACCTTTTTTTCAATCGCCCGGGAGATCTCCACCTCAATGTTATAGGCGTCGAAAAGGGGGGTCGTTTCCTGATAGAGGCTGATCCGTTCGGCCAACTGCGGGGCAAATGTCTTGACGTGGTCCAGCAGTTTACGGTAGGCCTCGGCATCGTCGATGACCAGGCTGTCGACGTCGAGGCTGAAAAAATCCCGGATAGAGCGGAGAGTGATGTCGAGGTCTTCATGGACGAGACTAGGGGCGGCAAGCACTCTGGCTTTGTCCATGATATCTTCCCAGAGCAGCATGAGGAACTCCATATCGGATTCCAGCTCCTCGCGGGTGGCGTGTTCAGCTACCGTGCGGACGATAAAACCGGTGCCTCTGGGATGGATTTCCTCGATCAGCGATTTGATCCTTGCCCGCAGTTCTTCGTCCTCAATCTTCCGGGAAATGCCGATATGGTCGGTTTGCGGAAGATAGACCAGGTTTCGGCAAGGGAGGGTGATATGGCAGGTGAGCCGGGCGCCCTTGGTACCGATCGGATCTTTTGCGACCTGGACGAGGATATCCTGGCCCTCCTTCAGGACATCTTCGATATGCAGGCCCTGGGAGCGGATATGCATGCATTCGGCGGCAAACAGATCATCGTGAAATTCGCCAAATGCCGTGCAGACATCGTCGACATAGAGAAAACCGGTTCGTTCAAGGCCGATATCGACAAAGGCTGCCTGCATCCCGGGGAGAACCCGGACAACGCGACCTTTGTAAATGTTTCCCATGAGGCCCTTCTCGGTTGGCCTCTGCATGTGAAACTCACTCAGGTTGCCGTCTTCGACCAGAGCCAGGCGGACCTCATAGTTCGTCGCGTTTATGAGTATTTCGGTGGTCATTCGGTTGTCGTGTAAAACCCTATCGTCAACTTCCCGGTGGGAAGAAATGTATTTTTGAACAAAACAATATACAGTATAGAGCCAATTAAATGCCACAGTAATAATAATTTCTCCGATTCAGGTGCTGAGCCCATGCCGTTGACCGCGCCAATATCTGTAATAATCCCGAGCTATAATCGTGCACCGGTTCTTTTACGGGCCCTCAATTCGGTATTCCGCCAGGATTTGGCGGTAGCCGAGGTCATTGTTGTTGATGATGGTTCCACTGATGAGACGCAGCAGCGGTTCGAGGAGCTCTCCCCACCGCCATGGCTGAGTTTGCAGATTATCAGCCAGAAAAATTCTGGTCCTGCCGCTGCCCGCAACCACGGAATTGCCCGCTCAAGTCAACCCTATATCGCTTTCCTCGATTCCGATGACCATTGGCACCGGAGAAAAATCGCCTGCCAGTTTCCGTTGTTGCTGAAAAACCAAGAGTATATGGTCAGCCACACCCTGGAGAAATGGCGCTATCTCGGCAACCATAAGAACCAGAAGGCCATCCACATTCCGCGACACGGGGATATCTTCACCCACTGCCTGCGGCTTTGTGCTGTGGGAATGTCTACTGTGATAGCTCGTCGTGAACTGTTTACGACGGTTGGTTTTTTTGATGAAGCCCTGCCTTGTTGTGAAGATTATGATTTCTGGCTGCGGGTCAGCTGCCGGTTTCCATTTCTGCTGGTTGCAGAGCCCTTGACCATTAAAGAGGGGGGACACCAGGATCAGCTCTCCAGGCGTTTCCGGGTGGGAATGGATAGCTACCGCCTGCAGAGCCTGACCAATCTTCTCAAGGCCGGCCTGCCGGACAGCTCCCGGCAGCTCCTCACCTTGAAGGAACTTGTACGCAGATCGGCCATTTACGCCCAGGGCTGCATGAAGCATGACAAACCGGCAGTGGCCAGCCAGGTCTTGGCCGGAATACCTGAGGGTCGACGTTTATCGATGGAAAAATTTCCAGAATTGGAGGAGATGCTCTAATGGCTGAGCACGACTGGTCAGACCCTTCCCACTTTGTCAAAAAGATCCATGTTGAAAGCTCCTGCCTCGATCTGCCCTATACCCAGGAAATTCTTGACCGGGCAGGGCTGCCCTGGTGCACGGTCGCAGATGGGGAGAAACCGGATACTTTTAGCAACACCTTCAGCCACAGCCTGAGTGCCGGCAAGCAGGAGCTTTTCCTCTGTACCAACCGCGGAATATTTTTCAAACCTTGCCCGGGAACCCGGGAGTACCGCTGTTGCGGCTACCAGATTCTGAATACCGGGAGTAATTGTCCGATCGATTGCGTCTACTGCATCCTCCAGGCCTATCTCAATACGCCCTGGCTTCTCCACTATGTCAATACCGAACGGATGTTCGAAGAACTCGACAGGGGACTCTCTGCCCGGCCTGAGGTGTTCTTTCGGATTGGTACTGGCGAATTCTCTGACTCCCTGGCACTGGATCGGCTTACCGGTTTGAGCCGTCCTCTGGTTGCCTATTTTGCCGAAAAAAAAAACGCCGTGATTGAGTTAAAGACCAAAAGCGCCTCTATTGCCAATCTGCAAGGGCTCGACCACCGGGGACAGACGGTGGTCGCCTGGTCACTCAACAGCCCTCGACTGATCAAAGAGAGGGAGATCCGTTCGGCCAGTCTCAGCCAGCGGTTGGCGGCCGCCCGCCGCTGTGCCGAATGGGGCTATCGCCTGGCCTTTCATTTTGACCCACTGATTATTCATCCCGGATGGGAAGAAGGGTACGCCGAAACCATCGCTGAACTGTTTCGCCAGGTCCCGACCGAAGCCATTGCCTGGATCTCCCTCGGGGCACTGCGCTTTATCCCTCGCCTAAAAGATACTGCCCTTCAGCGTTTTTCGGGTACCCGTATCTACCACCATGAGTTTGTCTGCGGACTGGATGGCAAAGCCCGTTATTTTCGGGCGGAACGGGTGAGGCTGTACCGCCACATCTACCAACTCCTCCGCCGGAAGGCAGCAGAGAAAACCTGCATTTACTTCTGTATGGAGAGTGACGAAGTATGGCAGGAGGTTATGGGGTACGTCCCGGAAGAGCGGGGTGGCCTGGCGATGATGCTCGATTCAACCGTGCGCTGAGCAGGGGAGGAAAAATCGGGCAGAGAGAACCGCAAAACCATCTTTTCGCCCAAACTCGGCGTTATCCTCCAAATTTTATCCTCGGAATATCGATTATATGCCTGTGGTAAAATTTTTCGCATATCTTAATTTTGAACGAAAATCTTCGTTTTGCAAAAGGCTCTATAGTCGCGTATATTGGCATCGTCGGTAACTCGTCGTCTTTTCCTTTTCACCCCAGCCAAGAGGATGCATTATGGTCAATAAAGTAATTTTAATTGGTAACCTAGGAGCCGATCCGGAAAAACGGTATACCGCAAGCGGCGCTGCTGTTGTCACGCTCAGGCTTGCCACCAGCCGAAAATGGAAAGATCGAGACGGCAATCCCCAGGAGGAGACCGAATGGCATCGGGTTATCGTCTGGGGGCCAACTGCAGAATTTTGTGCCAACTACCTCAATAAAGGTTCTAAAATCTATGTTGAGGGACGGTTGCAAACCAGGAAATGGCAGGACCAGAGCGGCAACGACCGCTTTACTACCGAAGTGGTAGCCCAGACCGTGCAGAACCTTACCCCCCGCGGCGGCGACGCCGTCGGTGGTGGAAGCTTTGATGAACCACCCATGCCGCCAGAGCCTTTTGGCGGGACAGGTTCGGCAAGCACCGGCGATGATGTCCCATTTTAGCGGCTGAGAAGGGGGCCTACCTCTGCCAAGCGTGCTCTCGCAACAGAAGTTGACTTCTTCAGGCACTTCTTTGCTCACCGAGATTGCTGCTCTCAGCCAGAGCCAACATTGTCAACCAGCCCCTGCCGGGCAGCCCGTGCCGGCCACATCTTGTGGCGGCAAACCTGATAAAGACTGTCCCTGGCGAACACCACATCGCCTCGGTTCCACCAGGGGAGAGAACCTGATGTGCAAGGTTGCGGTGGCGATGCCCCCAACCTTGAAGATCCGCACAGCAAGATTTTCAAAAATGAGGGCAAGCTGGTCGCTGGCTCGGCAGATCCTCGATGATCAGCCTGGTTGACTGCCCCCCGCAGCACCTCCCGCAAAACAGGATGCCGGCTCTTTGCCGGCATCGGTATCCCTGGTTGACTGGCGGGTTTACCGTTCCTATTGTTGATGCACGTTTTAACCAGAAGTTTGTTCACGAAGTCTCTGTCCAACACTTTGAGATATTTCCCGCCATGGATTACTACCAGATACTCGGGGTGACTAAGGAGTCTTCCCCCGCTGAGACGAAAAAAGCCTACCGTAAAC
>JAZBOD010000340.1:0-15889 GCA_036350955.1 Desulforhopalus sp.
ACCAAAATTGATTCTGAGATAAGAGCTTCACCATGAGTATACGTAACAAAAACATAGCCAAGGCTATGGTATAATAAGGTCATCAAGACCCTGTTTTTTCTACAAAAGAAAAAGGAGGCCTTATGACCATACAGCTCTGCTCACTTACTAGTTACTACCAGAATTACTGGGCCGATGAGATTCAGGAGGAGCACTGGCCTGTATCTTTTCAACCATCTGAACGCCTCAACGCAGGCAAAAATCCATCACACCCGGGAATACTGTTCTCGCCACTCCATGGCATAATGGAGGTGTGGTGTCCCTCGAAGAAACGAGCCGTTGTTGATCGTTTTTGTGATCGATTGAAGAAAAGCCAATGTACTGGCGCACAACTGGCGATTGATTATCTGCATGAAAAGTACAGTCAAAATCTTGCTGCCGCGACAATTGCCTCAGCTGGCGGGACGATTCTTTCGTTTCTGTCGTTCTTGGCGGAGTCAGAAGTAGATATCAGTCAAGTAAGCAAACAGATTATCGGCGGGTATATTGAGCGAGATCAAGACAATGGCCTCAAAACAGGGGCCATAAGAACAAAACTACGAGCTCTCTATACCTTTATTGGCTTCCTGGTTGATCGAAAGATTTTGCCCTATGAGATACTGCACAAGAAAATCCGTATAAAGCCCGAAGACCTCCTCCCCAAAGCTATTCCTGCCCAAGATATCAAGTCGATTCTCGGGGTAATTGAAACCACCCGCGACAAAGCCCTGATCCTTCTCCTGCTACGGACGGGCATGAGAATTGGTGAGCTGCTGAATGTCGTCGTGTCGGATATTCAGTTGCCTGAACGAAAGATCCTTTTGTACCTGGGAGAAAAAAACTACGAGGGAAGGATAGTCTACTATAGTGAAGATGCGGAAAAAGCATTGAAAGACTGGCTAGATATACGGGATACAAACCGACGATATCTCATTTACAGCCGAACGAGACAGAACATGAGCTACGTTACAGCCTGGGCTATGTTCAAGCAAGCGATTGAGGCCGCCGGATTGTCTGGCAAAGGCTACAGTCTGCATAGTTTGCGTCATACTTTTGCGACAGATATGCTCAATGCTGGTCTGCGACTTGAGGTGTTGCAACAACTCCTTGGTCATCGCTCCATAGAGATCACCAGACGTTATGCGCGGATGTCAGATACAACCAGGGAAGTTGAGTACTTCAGGGCAATGGCCACTATTGAAAAAGGAGGTACCCATGAACCTCATAGAATCAATTCCGAGTTACAAAAGGTATTTGAAGAGAAGAAACTTGTCGGCACATACGGTAAGAAACTATCTTCATAGGCTGCAGCGCTTTGTCATCTGGGTTGCAATCCCGGTTGAGGAGGTCAGCTCCGCAGATATAAAGAGGTACATCGACATTCTTCTTGAGAAAAGGCTTACTGCACAGACAATAAATGGTCACCTGATCGCAGTACGGCGTTTCTATGGATATTTGATTGATGAGGAGGATATCCAACTCGAGAACCCAGTGATCCGGAAAATGGCCCTGCGGATTCCAAGTCCCTTGCCAAAACATCTGCAAGATCGAGATGTTGTCCGTTTTTTTGAATATGTAAAGAAGCCTCGTGATATCGCCTTGTTTATGCTCATGCTGCGATGTGGTCTCAGGGTGGAGGAGGTTGTTCATCTTACACTTGGCGACATCGATTACAGCAGAAGTCAGATAATGGTGAAGTGTGGCAAGGGCAAAAAAGACAGGGTGGTATACATCAGCAATGATGCCGCTTCAGCCTTGGCGAAGTATTTGCGGAAAAGACCAGTCACCAAGGAGCAAAAAATCTTTCTTGTGGAAAAAGGCATATCCAGAGGCCAACCCATTTCTGTGAGAGGAATCCAGAAACGGATAGAATACTATTCCAGGAAAAGTGGCATTCGGGTTTCTTGCCATAAACTGCGGCATACCATGGCAACCCAGCTTCTCAATGCAGACGCCGACCTGGTAACAATCCAGGATCTCCTCGGTCATACACGGATAAGAACTACTCAGCGCTACTGTCGCCTTTCCAACAACAAAGCGCAGAGAGATTATTACAAAGCGATGGACAATATAATGAAAAAGGCCGCAGATGAATACTGGCCAGATGACGGGTGATGACCCGTTCCACCAGGGACCGGTTCTTCCGACGAGTATTCTTGAGGACCCATTCTCAGAACCGGTCCCTGGCTCCACTCCCTTTGGGGTAAATATCTTGACTTGGAGAACGAAACCAAGGAAAAATACAGAAACAGCAACTTTCTAATTTAATAAGAAAAAACAGGTTTTGTTACGTATATCCAAAGAATCTCTCATAAGTTCAACCGATCTCCGAGGAAAGGTATCTACTGAAGCTTTCCCATGAAGAGGACGAGGCCCTGATGGAGGAGGGAGGGGGGGGGAGATCGAGGAGTATCTCCAGGCTATTGAGCAGCCGGATGGCGAGCCTCGTCAAATTGGATATCAAGCTTGAACACTTTTTGGGTCTCTGGCGCAAATCGGCGCTGAGATTGACCTCACTCCAGTCCCAGCGAATTGATCCGGTCCACCGCTTTCAGCTTGTGCTCATTGAGCAGGTGGGTGTAACGATGGACCATTTGCAGGGTTTTGTGGCCTAATATCTCGGCCAAGGTTCTAATATCCACGCCGGCCATCAGCAGATGACTGGCGGCGGTGTGGCGAAGATCGTGGAGGTGGAGATCATCGAGGCCGGCTTTTGTTCTGGCTGTCCTGAAGGACCTTTTGAAGTGGAGGTAAGGAAGAGCAGTCAGTTGTTTGGATTCAACACTCTCCGGGGGGAGAAAAACATAGGTTTGGCTGCCTGCGTTATCCGGGCGGATTGAGCGCAATATATTGATTGCCATTTCGGTGATCGGCACATACCGCATATCTGTTTTGGTAACTTGGAGACGGACAAGACGGCCGTCCACATCGATATCTCCCCATTTCAGACCTGCGGCTTCACTTGGGCGCATTCCTGTGTGCATCAAAACCAGGAGATATGGGTAGAGCTTTTGGTTTCTGCTCGTCTTGGCCGCTTCCAAGAGCTTTTGCGCCTCATCTCTCGTCAGGAATCGCGTTCTATTTCGGACCCTTGGTCGGCTTACCTCGGTAACCGGGTTTGTTATGGGTATTACCCATTCCCGGCGGGCGACATTGAACATGTGGGAGAGCAAGGCAAATTCTTTTTGAATCGTCGAAGGCGAGGCAACCTGCACTCGAGCGTCGCGAACAAAAAGGCAAAAAAAGGGGGTTAATCAGCTGATATCTCTGATTAACCCCTTGATTTTATTGGTACACCCGGAGGGATTCGAACCCCCGACACCCGGATTCGAAGTCCGGTGCTCTATCCAGCTGAGCTACGGGTGCCCATCTGCGGCAGGTGATACCATGTTCCCCCCCCGAAAGCAACGCTAAAGCGGGCCGAATCTGTTCAGGCTTTGCTCGGGACGGTGCAGCCGATTGCCTTTGCCTGGCGAATAAAGTAGTCATCGGTCATCCCGGCGATAAAATCGCGAACCTTCTCTGGCGAACTATATTTGGGAAGGTAGAGCGGGTCGATATCGGTCATCAGGTCGACCTCTTTCGGCAGGGTTCGCGTAGAGCCTTCAAGGCATTCGAGGAAAAAGTCAAAGAGCCGCCGGTAGCACTCCCTGATCAGCGGGTTTTTCTCCTTGGTCGCCGGGGCGAGGTAGATCCGCTGGTAATTAAAGCGTTTCAGCTCCTCGAGAACATCGGCCAGCTCCTCGCTGAAGCTGACCATGGCGCATTCGGCAGTATCGCTGCAGCTGTTACTGATCAGGTCAGTGACCAGGCGATAGACGATGGTACCGTTGCTGTCACCAAGGATCTCTCGGCACCGTGGCGGGATCTCCGTCCGGCCGATCAGCCCGAGGATGATCGCATCCTCAATGTCCCGGCCGATATAGGCGATGGTGTCGGCAAGGCGGACCACACAGCCCTCAAGGGTGCCGGGCAGGAGGGGAAAGGCCGGATCTGCAGTCTTTGCCGCCTGCTTCTGGTCGAACTCGGCAAAGCTTTTCAGTGGTTTTGGCCGCAGCTGCCGGGCATGGGTCTCGCCGTCGTGGCTGAGAATCCCGTCGAGCACCTGCAGGGTGAGATTCCAGCCGCGGCCTTTGCGCTCCAGCCGGTCGAGAAACCGCACCGACTGAATATTGTGTTGAAAAGGGGGCAGGCCGTGCTCGCGGCAGAGTTCGGCGAGAAAGCTCTCCCCGGTATGGCCGAACGGCGGATGGCCGATATCATGGCCCAGGGCGATTGCCTCAATAAGGTCTTCGTTGAGGTGGAGAAATCGGCCGACGGTGCGGGCAATGCGGGCAACCATCTGGACGTGCAGCACCCGGTGGGTGATATGGTCGTTGCTGACCAGAGAAAAGACCTGGGTCTTGTCGATGTAGCGGATATAGGCGCGGGAGTGGAGAATCCGGTCGGCGTCGATGGCAAACTGCTGGCGGTAGGCCGGGCGGTGTTCATCGTGGCGGCGCCGGGCGGAGGTCGAAAGCGTCGCCGATCGGGCCAGTCGTCCCTCTTCAAGGTGGTTCAGCATCGCCAGCCGGTTGAGCAGCAGGTCGGGTGGGGTGTTCCGGGGCATGGGGGAAAGAGTGGAGGCGGCTGGCTGTGACTCAGTCGGGCCGGGATTGATCGAGGCAGTGGGAGATACAGTTGTCGCAGTTATCGCGCTGTTTGCCCCGCCGGCAGTAGTCGGCAAAACCCTTGATCATGTCGTCGCCGCCTCTGGGGCAGATCTGCATGAACTCGGTAAAACTGATCATCCGGGCGATGATTTCCGGTGGAGCGGCGTGCTCAATCCGGCAGGCGCCATCTTCGGCGACACTGTCTTCGATGGCCAGTACCTCAATGAAGAAGCGTTTTAAGGCATCGTGGCGGAAGATGACATCCTCGGCAACCGCCTTGCCTTCCGGGGTAAGGGTTATTGCCTCGTAGGGCGCATAGTTGATCAGTCCCTTGCGGGAGAGGGCACGCAGCGCTTCAGTGACCGAGGCTCGGCTGACGTTGAGACGGGCGGCAATTTCCTTGCTTCTCGCGACTAGCTTGTCTTCAATAATGTGGTATATTGCCTCGATGTAATCTTCGAGGCTGGCACTGAGGTCGGTTTTATCTTTCATAATCAGCCGTCGTGCATGAAGAGCAGGGCCTGTGCCGCCACCGGCCGCGAACCGTCAGACCTTGGAAATTGAATCACTGCCAAATGCTGTCAACCTACCGTTCTTTTGCAGCCCAGTCAAGCAGGGACTTGCCCAGGCAATGGAATAGGACAAGCGATGCTCTGTGAACTGTGCGTCAAAAATCTCGCCCTGATTGAGGCCCTTACCCTTTCTTTTGATCAGCAGGGCAGTGGTCTGGTGGTGATGACTGGAGAAACCGGTGCCGGCAAGTCGATCATGCTCCGGGCCATTCATCTGCTCTCCGGGAGCCGAGCCTCCGCCGACTGGGTGCGCAGCGGTGCTGAGAGTTGCGAAGTTGAGGCGCTTTTTGAGATCAACCCCCGGCACCACCGCCTCCTCGCCAGGCTTGAAGAGGGCGGCTTTGGCCGGGACACCAGCGTGGTGATCAAAAGGGTGCTGAGCAGTGCCGGAAAGAGCCGATTCTACGTTAACGGCTCGCTGGCAACGGCGAAAACGGTCAGCGAATTGGCCATCGAAATGCTCAACGTTGCCGGTCAACACGATCAGCAGCAGCTGCTGCAGCCGGCCTCCCATCTCGATTTTCTCGATACTCTGGGTGAACTCTGGGCCGAGCGCAGTGCGCTGGCCGAGGCCCAGCGGAACTGGCAGAGAAAAAGAGATCAGTTGGCCGAACTCCTCCGTCAGGAGCAGGAAAAGGCTCAGCGGCAGGACTTTCTCCAGTATCAGCTGCAGGAGATTGTCGCTGCTGCACCCCAGCCCGGAGAGGATGAGCAACTGCATATCGAAAAAAAGCGTCTGAAAAATGCCGAGGCCCTGATTGCTCTCAGCATTGGCGCCTACCGGCTGCTCGCCAACGATCTTCAAGACGGCCTTGCCCAGCTCCGCCAGAACCTCGCCCAGCTCGCCGCCCTCGACTCCGGTGCGGCCAAACTGGCCGAGGAGATCAGCGGCTTTACCTATCTCGCCGAAGACCATGCCGTGGCGCTGCGCCGCTATCGGGAGACCCTGGAGAATGATCCCTTCCGCCTGGAACAGATCAACGAACGGCTTGACCTGCTCCAGGGCCTCAAGCGCAAGTACGGCCAGAGCATTACCGAGATTCTCGCCTATGCCGAGGCGGCTGAGCGGGAACTGCTCCACCTGGAGGATATGGATCGCACCATCGTTGCCCTCCAGGAGGAGGTGGCCGGTCTGGCCGCCCGGCTTTGCGTCCAGGCAGCGGCGTTGTCGGCACGGCGGCGGCAGGTGGCAGAGGAGTTTGAAAAGGCGATGGCTGCGGAACTGCAGTCTCTGGCCTTTGATCGGGCAGCCTTTGCGGTATGCTGGAAGGAGTGCGGAACTGCCGTTGAAGATATCCGGGCCAGTGGCTGGGATCGTGGTGAATTCTATTTCTCCGCCAATCCCGGCGAGGAGCTGCGTCCCCTGGCGAAAATCGCCTCCGGCGGGGAACTCTCCCGGCTGATGCTGGCGATGAAATGCCTGCTGGCGAAAAAAGATATGGTCGAGACGGTAATCTTTGACGAGGTGGATACCGGGATCGGCGGCGAGGCGGCCGAGGCGGTGGCCCGGAAGATTCAGGAGCTGGCCGGCCATCACCAGGTGTTCTGCATCACCCACCTGCCACAGATCGCCGCCCGCGGCAGCCAGCATTACCAGGTCAACAAGACCGTGGTCGATGGCCGGACCCAGTCGGTGGTGGTTCCCCTTGGCCGGGACTCCCGGGTGCGTGAACTGGTACGGATGCTGGCCGGCTCTTCGGCTACCGAGCAGACTCAGGCCTGGGCGGAAGAGCTGCTGGTAATGGGCGGGAGTGGCCGGTGATCAAGGCCTTGTCGCTCTTCTCCGGTGGTCTCGACTCCATTCTGGCTACCCGGCTGGTGATGGACCAGGGGGTGGCGGTGGAGGCGATCCAGTTTGTCACCCCGTTCTTTAATTACCATCTTCTTGCCGACCCGGCCGCCCACGCCCGGCAGATCCTCGCGCAGTACGGGATCACCGTCCGCCTGGTCGATCTGAGTGACGGGTATCTCCGCCTTCTCCATCAGCCGGCTCACGGCTTCGGCAAGCATTTCAACCCCTGTATCGACTGCAAGATCCTGATGTTCTCCCGGGCCAGGGAGATGCTCGCCGAGCGAGATGCCTCCTTTTTGGTATCCGGCGAAGTCCTCGGCCAGCGGCCGATGTCTCAGCGTCTTGATACCCTGCACCTGATCTCCCGGGATTCGGCAACCAGGGCGCTGCTCCTCAGACCGCTCTCGGCGCAGCTCCTGCCGGAGACCGAAGTCGAACGACGTGGCTGGGTCGATCGTCGCCGCCTGCTGCGGCTGCATGGCCGCACCCGGAGTGGGCAGATGGCCCTGGCCGCTCAACTGGGGATAACCGAAATCCCCGCCCCGGCCGGTGGGTGCATCCTCGCCGATCCGATTCTCAGTCGGCGGATTGCGGCGATCTATGCCGGTGAGTCGGCGCTTGATGCGGCAGAGATCAGCGTCGACGATATCCGCACCCTGCTGGTGGGCCGGCAGTTTCGTCTGCCCGGCGGGGGATGGTTGGTGGTTGGCCGCGACCAGAAGGATAATCAGCGTCTGCTTGACTGCGCCGGGCCAGACGATGCGGTGCTGTTGATGGCCGACTGGGCCGGGCCGGTGGCGCTGCTGAAAAAGGCGGCAAACCGCTATCTTGACCCGGAAGAACTGATGCGGGATCTTGACCGGGCGGCGGCTCTGGTGGTCCGCTATGGCCGGCGCCTGCCGGCCGGGATGGTCGGCCGCGAGGTGGGGTGTACCCTGGCCGGGCACCATCGGCTGCTGTATGCCCGGCCGCTGGCCGATGAGCAGTTTCGCAGCTGGATGCTCAGCTAGAGCGGGCTGGCCCCTCAACCCGCGGGCAGTGCTCCCTGGGGATCGCGGTGGCAAAGAGCCCGGCAACGGTCTGCTGGTAATCATCGAGCCGGCGGCATTTGAGGATTTTTTTCAGATGCCGTTCCTCCCCCGGGAAGGAACCGATCAGATAGATCCACAGCTGCTTGGTTCGACCGAGGAGGTGGCCGGGACCGGAGAGGCGTTGCTGATAGCGGCCGATCAGGTCGTCGTGAAAGCGCTGCAGGCGCTGGCGCCGCTCGGCCGGGCTCTGCTGCGGCAGGTTTTTGATCTCTTCGGCCAGAAAGGGGTTGGCCAGGGCGCCACGGCCGATCATCCAGCGGTGAACCCAGGGTAACCGGTTGGCCAGCTGAGCAAATCCGGCACTATCGACCAGATCGCCGTTATAGCTGAGCCGGTGTCGGCTCAGCGACCGGCATGCGGCAAAGGCGGCGTGGTCGGCCACCCCCCGGTAGAGCTGGCTGCCAAGACGTGGGTGAATGATAATCTCCGTTAGGGGAAAGCGGTCCAGCTCCGGGAGCAGCGCTGCCAGTTCGGCAGCTTCCCGGTAGCCGAGGCGGGTTTTGATGGAGAGCTCCAGCCGGGGGTGGGGGAGCACTCTGTCGAGCAGTTCGATGATCTCCTCCGGATAGGGCAGCAAACCGGAGCCCCGCTTCTTCTTGGCAACCATCGGCACCGGACAGCCGAGGTTCCAGTTGGCCTGGCGGTAACCGAGTTCGGCAAGCCGGTCGAGCAGGGTGCGAAAGTCCTCCGGGTCGGTGTGGAGGAGCTGAGGGATAACCGGCAGGGAGGTGTTCATTTCTGGCAGGACATCGCGCAGGCTGCGGTCGTCGTAGAGTGATTTCTTCTGCGGGTTGATAAAAGGGGCAATTGCTGCATCAAAGCCCTGGAAGTGCTGGTGGAAGGTCTCCCGGAAGAGGGCGTCGGTCAACCCCCGGATCGGCGCGAGGTAAAGAAAGGGCGGCTGGCTGTTCATCGGTTCGGGAGCCCGGTGCGAGGCTGTCAATCCTGGTAAGGATGTGTTATGCTGGGACGGCCGGCGGTTTACCCTGCGGCGGTTGACAAGATCATGCCCCTGGCGGAATATTTATGCTCGGCACTATAGTCGAGAAGAGAGACAATGCAAGCACTCCCCCCGCAATTTGCCGAGAATCTCCTCCGTACTCTGGCCGGCTGTCCACCGGAGGTGTTACCTGCCCTGGAAACACTGGCCGGCGAACTGGGTGGGCAGCTCTATTTTGTCGGCGGGACGGTGCGCGACGCCCTGCTTGGCCGGAGCGCGCTGGATTTTGACCTGGTTGTCCCGTCCCAGGCCCGCCACTGGGCAGAGCGGCTGCGCGGTCAACTGGGCGGTGGAGCGCTGGTTGATCTCTGCGGTCCAGACGATGAGACTTTTCGGGTGGTCTGGCGGGGGATCCAGTTTGACCTTGCCGCCTTTCGGGGGGGGGCGACTGAGCTTGCCGCCGATCTCCGCCTCCGCGACTTTACCATCAACGCAATGGCCCTGGCGGTTGACGCGCTCGCCCGGCCCGGCCGAGCACTGCTGATTGACCCGCTGACCGGCCTTGCCGATCTCCGTAAGCGCTGCCTCCGGCACTGCCCCGGGGCCTTTACCGCCGACCCGGTGCGGCTGCTCCGCGCCTACCGCTTTGCCGCGACCCTGGACTTCACCGTCGACCCGGCAACCGCCGCCCAGATTGCCGCCCATGCCCCGTTGATTGCCGGGGTGGCGGCGGAACGGCTAACCGCCGAACTGCGGCTGATCTTTGCCTCGCCCCGTACTTCAGCTGCCCTGGCGATGCTCGGCGAGGCCGGCCTGCTGCCGCTGCTCCTGCCGGAGCTGTACCGGAGTGTCGGTGTGGTACAGCCGGAGTTTCATCACCTCGACGTGTTTGACCACTCGTTTCTGGCACTGGTGATGATCGAGAGGGTGATCGCCGACCCGGGTCACTATTTTCCGGGTCAGGGTAAATCGATCACGGGGTATCTCAAGCATCCCGGGCGGGTTGCCGCCCTGAAATGGGCCGCCCTGCTTCACGATATCGGCAAACCGCCGACCCGGGCCGAACATCCCCGCCAGCCGGAGCGAATCACCTTCTACCGGCACGACACGGTCGGCCGCGAACTGGTGGCCGGGATCGCCAGTCGGCTCAAGTGGAGCCGCCGCGAAAACGCCCTGGTCGGTGAGCTGATTGCCATGCATATGCAGCCCTTTCATCTCTGCAATGTTCAGCGCAGCGGTGGCAGGCTCACCCGCAAAGCTGCCCTGAAACTCTGCCGCCGGGCCAAAGAGGAGTTGACCGGGCTGTTTCTGCTTGCCATGGCCGATGCCCTGGCCGGTAAGGGTGAGAAGTCCCCGCCGCGGATGGAAGAGGAGATCGCCCGGCTGTTTGATCGGGTAGAGCAGCTCAACCGGGAACATATCCGCCCGGTCCTCTCCGGGCCGCCACTGCTTACTGGCCGAGATCTGATCGAAATTTTTGCCCTCCAGCCCGGGCCGATGTTTGCTGAGCTTCTCGATGGGCTGGCCACCGCCAGGGTGGAGGGGCGGGTGGTTGACCGGGAGAGTGCCCTGGCCTGGGTGGCCTCGGCCCTGGAAAGAGCCTGGTGAAGATGGGTGGAGATCCTTTGGTTTCGTCTTGTCAAAGAAAAATAAATGGACTACAACGTGCGTAAAATAAACGATTACTATGCCAAAAAAGCAAAAAAGGATAAATATCCGGCCCGTTCGGTCTACAAGCTCGAAGAGGTTCAGGCCAAATACGCCTTTTTGCGGCGTGGCGACAGTGTTCTCGATCTGGGCTGCTACCCCGGCAGCTGGTCGCTCTATGCCTCGGAGGTGGTTGGGGCGAAAGGGCTGGTGGTCGGGGTCGACCTGCAACAGGCTGACCAGGCCAAGCGGGCCGAAGGGGCGGATATCCACTGGCTGTGTGCCGATATCGAAGACCCTGAGCTGTTGCCGGCCCTGCGCCGCTTCCGCCCATACTTCAAGGTGCTGATCTCCGATCTGGCGCCGAAGACCACCGGCAGTAAGTGGGCGGATGCCCAGCAGTCCCTCGCCCTGGTACGGCGGACCCTGGCGTTGGCGGAACAGCTGCTTCTGGACAGGGGACATTACCTCTGCAAGGTGTTTCAGGGCGAGGATTTTCCAGGTTTTATCGAAGAACTCAAACCACTTTTCGGTTCGGTCAAGGTGCTCAAACCGAAAAGTTCACGGGTGGAGAGCCGGGAAGTGTTCGTTCTCGGGATGGGCTATCGCCGGCCGGTCAAAGGCGAGTAAACAGAGCCTTTTGCAAAATGAAGATTTTCGTTCAAAATCAAGGCATGAGAAAAATTTTACCACAGGCATATAATTGATATTCCGAGGATAAAATTTTGAGCATAACGCCGAGTTTTGGACGAAAAGATCGTTTTGCAAATGGCTCAACAGATACTTTTACCCAGGTGTACTATGTCGGGACATTCGAAGTGGTCAACAATCAAACGGAAAAAAGGGGCAATTGACGCCAAGCGAGGAAAGATATTCACCCGTCTTATCAAGGAGATAACCGTTGCCGCCCGGGCCGGCGGCGGCGACCCTGAGGGCAACCCCCGGTTGCGGACCGCGGTTCTCGCCGCCAAGGTCGAGAATATGCCCAAGGATAACATTACCAGGGCGATCAAGAAGGGCACCGGCGAGATTGCCGGCGAGGTCTATGACGAAATCATGTACGAGGGGTACGGTCCAGGCGGGGTTGCCGTCCTGGTGGAGTGCATGACCGACAACCGTAACCGGACAGTTGCCGACGTCCGTCATTTTTTTGCCAAAAATAACGGTAACCTTGGCGAGTCAGGCTGCGTTTCCTGGATGTTTGACAAAAAAGGGCTGATCCTGGTGGAGAAGGGCAAGATCTCCGAAGAGGAGCTGTTCGACATGGCGCTTGAGGCCGGTGCCGAGGATGTTGTCGAGGAGGAGAGCGAGTTCCAGATCTTTACCGCCCCGGAGGATTTTGAGGCGGTACGGACGGCCATGGAAGAGAAGGGGGTCGCCCTGGTTGATGCCTCGGTGTCGATGGTGCCGAAAAATACCGTCGAGGTGGTTGACGAAAAAGTCGGCCGCTCGCTGATGAAACTGATGGAAAGCCTTGAGGATCATGACGATGTGCAAAATGTCTACAGCAATTTTGATATCGATGATGAGCTGATGGAGCAGATCTCCGCATAGGCCCAGAGTGGAGAGAATACTTGGCATCGACCCGGGGAGCAGGGTCACCGGCTATGGCCTGGTCGACGCCGATCGCGGCCGGCTGCTCTTCGTTGCCTGCGGGGTGGTGAAGACCACCGCCCGGCAACCTTTGGCTTACCGGCTCAACGAAATCTTTGAAGGGATCAACGAGGTGGTTCAGCTGCACCGGCCGGTGATTGCGGCAGTTGAGGAGGTTTTTCTCGCCACCAACCCGCGCAGTGCCCTGAAACTGGGACATGCCCGGGGCGCGGCGGTGGTGGCGGCGATGCAGAACGGCCTGACGGTCTACGACTACAGCCCGCGGGCGATAAAGAAGGGGGTGGTCGGTTACGGTCAGGCCGGCAAAAGCCAGGTGCAGCATATGGTCCGGGTCCTTCTCGGCCTGTCCGGTGCGCCGAGTGCCGACGCCGCCGACGCCTTGGCGGTGGCGATCTGCCACGCCAATCAGTTGCAGCTGTAATAATTCTCCGGCAGGGGATGAGGAACCGATGATTGCATCTTTACGGGGCAGAGTGCTGAGCCGGTCGACTGACCGGGCTGTGGTTGATGTCGGCGGGGTAGGCTACGAGGTGATTCTCGCCAGTGACGCCCTCGCCCGGATGCCGGAGCGCGGTGAGGAGGCCTTTTTCCATGTCCACACCAGTGTCCGGGAAGATGCCATCACCCTCTTTGGTTTTCTCGAAGAGGAGGAAAAAGAGCTTTTTTTGATCCTCAAGACTGTGGCTGGAATCGGGCCGAAGCTTGCCCTGGCGATACTTTCCGGGATGCGGGTCAGGGATATCTGTCAGGCGATCCTCGCCGGTGACAGCCATCGGCTGACTTCACTTCCCGGGGTCGGCAAGAAGACCGCTGAACGGATCTGTGTCGATCTCCGCGACAAGGTCGCCCACCTTGGCGACGGTGGCCATGGCTCTCTCCCGGTGGCGCCCGGCGTTGTCCCGGCGGCGGGAACCGCTGCAGCCGATGCCTTCTCCGCCTTGACCAATCTTGGCTACCCGGAGGCGGTGGCCAGAGGAGCCCTCGGGGCGGTGAAAAAACGTCTCGGCGATGAGGCCTATGGTGAACTCAAAGTAGAGGTCCTGATCAGAGAGGCCTTGCGGACACTGGCATGAATATCGAAGAAGAGATGGGCGTCGACGGCCGGTTGGTCAATCCTCAGGCCCAGATCCGTGAGCCGGGCAGTGAAAATGCCCTGCGCCCGCGCTGGCTCGACGAGTATATCGGTCAGGAGCAGGTCCGCCGCAGTCTGGCAATTTTCATCCAGGCGGCCCTTGGCCGGCGGGAGCCACTCGATCACGTACTGTTCCATGGTTTTCCGGGTCTCGGCAAGACCACGCTCTCCTATATCATTGCCAACGAAATGGGGGCGGGGATCAAGATGACCTCCGGGCCGGTCATTGAAAAGCAGGGTGACCTGGCAGCGATTCTGACCAGTCTGCAGGAAGGCGATGTGCTGTTCATCGATGAAATCCACCGCCTCAACCACGCCGTCGAGGAGATTCTCTATCCGGCGATGGAGGACTATCAGCTCGATTTAATCATCGGCCAGGGGCCGGGGGCCCGGTCGGTGAAGATGGACCTGCCCAGGTTTACCCTGGTTGGGGCAACCACCAGAACCGGCCTGCTCACTCCCCCCCTGCGCGATCGTTTCGGGGTGGTACTCCGTCTTGAATTTTACAGCCCGGAGGAGTTGGTCAGCATAGTCGAGAGGTCGAGCCGGATCCTTGGTCTGAACATTGACCGGAGCGGAGCCCTGGAACTTGGCCGACGTTCCCGGGGGACGCCGCGAATCGCCAACCGGCTGCTCCGTAGGGTCCGCGATTTTGCCGAAGTTGGCGGCCATCTGGTGGTCGACAGTGCGGTGGCCGATGAGGCCCTCAATCTGCTCGGGGTCGATCAGTTTGGTCTGGACGACATGGACCGGCGGATCTTGCTGACCATCATCGACAAGTTCGAGGGCGGACCGATTGGCCTTGAGACCCTGGCCACTGTGGTCTGTGAGGAGAAAAACACCCTGGAAGATGTCTACGAACCCTTTCTGATTCAATCGGGGTTTTTGAAAAGAACCCCCCGCGGCCGGGTGGCCACCGCCGGAGCCTATGAACATTTTCGTCGCAAGGTGCCCCGGCAGGCGGCGATTCAGCAGTCCCTGTTCGACGAGTAGCCAGGGCGACGAAGCATATCCCTGTCTGGAACCAAGGAGGATCCCCATGCGCAAGACCGTGGCAGAAATACGGGCGATGAAAGCGGCCGGTACCAAAATCACCATGCTTACCGCCTACGACGCTGCTCTGGCCGGAATTATCGCCAGCTGCGGCATCGACATTCTCCTGGTCGGCGACTCTTTAGGTATGGTGGTGCTCGGCCATGAGTCGACCATCCCGGTGACCGTTGACGATATCATCCACCATGCCCGGGCAGTCCGCCGCGGCGCCCCCCAGGGTTTCGTGCTCGGTGACATGCCTTTTGGCTCTTACCAGACCGGGCCCCGGGACGCGGTGATCAACGGCGTGCGCCTGCTCAAAGAGGCCGACTGCGACGCGGTCAAACTCGAAGGGGGCCTGACGATGTGCCCGGTGGTCCGCAGCCTGAGTGAAGCCGGGGTACCGGTGATGGCCCACATCGGCCTCACCCCGCAGACCGCCAGCCAGCTTGGCGGCTATAAGGTTCAGGGCAGGGGCTTGGCCGAGGCGGGACGCCTGCTCGCTGAGGCCCGGGCACTCGAGGAGGCCGGAGCCTTTGCCCTGCTCCTGGAGTGTGTGCCCGACACCCTGGCCGAGGTGATTACCGCCGCCATCGCCATTCCCACCATCGGCATTGGTGCCGGGGTTCATTGTGACGGACAGGTGCTGGTCACCCAGGATCTGCTCGGGATGTTTGAACGCTTTACCCCCCGTTTCGTCAAGCGCTACGCCGAACTTGCCCCCCAGATTAGAGCCGGTATCGAGCAGTACCATCAGGAAGTCAACAACGGGGCCTACCCCGGGCCCGAGCACAGTTTCACCAGCGACTGTGACTATCGTCGGCTGCTCGATGACGACCCCGTGCACTCACCCCGGTAAAACCGACAATTCACCGCATCAGGTGTTCACCGCCTGACCAGCCGGGCCTGCCGATTGTTCAGCGGGCCCGGTTTTCCCCCCTCGTACTCTCCACTTTCCACCACTGGTAATTTTTTCTGCATCATTGCTGCTGGAAAAACTGCTCCTCTATTTCGATAAACAAGCTGAAAATACAGGAATAGTCACCGTATTCGGCCAGCGTCCCAGCAGTTCGCCAAAACAGCGCGAATCGCCGGGTTTTTTCCATATTTAGTAGGTCGGAGTATCCGACACCCCAATCGGTTGTGGCGGCAAGCATTTCGCCACGCTTTGGCTATCACCTTGAAGTTCCATTAATTATTTCCTTGACATCATCTCTCTGGCTGAATTAAAAGGAATGACAGTGGGGAGAAGTGGGGAATAATGGTGGCAATGTGGTTAAAGGTGATTGCCCTGGGGTGTTATCTTGATTAAGAGCCGATTTCGCAGCAGGACCGAACATAGCCTGGACGAAAAGGGAAGATTGAACTTTCCCATTCGTTTTAGGGAGGTGCTGCGGCA
>JAZBOD010000341.1:0-5654 GCA_036350955.1 Desulforhopalus sp.
GTGCCAAGCCCTTCCACCTCGAAATCCTCGGGGATGAGCATCGCCAATGCCCGCAGTTTCCCGCCCCGCAACAGCTGCTGTTGCTCCGCCAGAGAGGTGACTACCACACTGACCTCACCGGTCATCGCCGCATTCTGGGCATCGTTGGAACCTTTATAGGGGATAAAAATGAATTTCGCCCCGGAGCCGTCCTGAACCGCCAACAGGTTGAGATGATGGATCGAACCGGCACCGCTCGCCGAAGCCTTGATGCTGCCGGGATTGGCCTTAGCCGCCTCAATCAGATCGGACAGGGTCTGGTAGGGTGTATCGGGAGTGACCGAGATCAACAGAGGGGATCCGCCAACGATAAAGGGATCCCAGACATCGAACTTCTTATCCCAGCCTCCCTGTACCCCGGCAGTGACATTTGATTCGGAAAGACCGCACAGGGTGTAGCCATCATGAGCCTGACTGTACGCATAATTCATGCCGACTGAACCGGCGACCCCGCCGGTTTTGTTGATGACGTTGATATTGACCCCAAGAATCGACGACATCTCCGCACTGATCAGCCGGTTACAGACATCGGTCCCGCCACCGGCGCCCCAGACCACCACATTGGTGATGTTCCTGCTTGGAAAGGTTTCAGCGGCAGAGGCCATACTGGCCAAGGTCAGAAGAGCAGCACAACTGAGAAGGGCAAGCTTTTTCATAGGAATTGGTCTCCGAAGCAAAGTTTTTTCGCAGCCATGAAAGAAACCACGCTTTTTGAGTAAAGCGTACATTTCCTCAAGCTCCTTATCCCGTTCATCGGGTTGAGCTCCCATTGGCGGTTAAGCGGACCAACGGGAAATGATGCAGCGGACGCGGTAAAGGGTGGCGTTCACCTCCTGGAATGACTCCTAGTTGGCAACTTCTGCAGCAGTGGTTCGTAATTTGACAATGGCTTTGGCCAGGTGATCCCGCATCAGATGCTCTGCCGATTCCGCATCGTGACGGCAGATCGCATCGACAATCTGAATGTGGTCCGAAATGGTTTCCGCCGGATCCCTGATCAGGCCATCGCTGGTGATGTTTTGATAGGCCAGAGTAATGATATTCAGGGTCTGCAGAATAGCGGTGAGAAACTCACGGGAGCCGATCTGGGCGATGAAAGTATGAAACCGCCGATCAGCTTTGGCATAGCCCTGAAGGTCGAGGATTTTTTTTTCGATAAAAGGGGAAAAAATCCCCCGCAAAGTGGCCGCCTCGGCAGGGGAAATCGATCTGGCGGCACGGCGGGCCGACAGCCCTTCGAGGACCTCCCTGATTTCAAATATCGAAACCATCTCCTCAATGCTGAACAGCCGCACATAAAAACCTCGCCGCGGCCGAACCTCGACCAGTTTTTCGTGCTCAAGAAATTTCAGGGCGGCAATCAGCGGAGTGCGGCTGATCCCCAGTTCCTGGGCCAATTTTTCCTGGGGAATTTTTTCTCCCGGCAGCAGTTTCCGCTCTTCGATCTGTTGTTTGATAATCTGGTAGACCTTCTGGTCGAGATTTTCGTAATCTATCTTCATCGCTCTTCTCCAATACCCTGCTGAAGCAGCTTATGTATTTTGAATTCAAAATACATAATACAATTACATCTTCACTGTCAACAATTTTTCTTGTGCCACTCGGCAGCCGGCATGTTGCCCAGCCGATCTCCGGTTGAAGGCAGATTTATTGTGTGTACGTTGAGCAGGTGAGCAACCTGCTTCACCGGTCAGCAGAGGGAAGAACGCCGAGGAAGTGTTCACCACCAGCGGCTTAAGCCAGCTGGTTGGCGTATTTGACCGCTTCGAGATAGTTCTGTTGCAGATCGATGCCGGTCAGTGACAGGGTGCTCTGCAGGCGCTGGCAACTCGCCGGCTGATTTTTTTCAAAGGCTTCGGCCAGACGGAGAAAGAGCGCAAAACTGCTCTGACGGCCGAGAAGGGTATCCTTGACCACCGGACTGATCGGCAGCCTGTTGAGCACATCGGCCATCGGCTGCTCAAGCATCGCATCGAGAAGGGAGAAAAGTCCGGTCAGGTAGAGATCGGAACACTCACTGGCCAAAAGGCCGGCTGCATTGCCGAGCAACTCACAAAACTTCGCCCGAACCAGGACCAGCCGAACCATTTCATCGGGCTTGTCGCTGGAGAGTTCGGAGAGAATAACCAGCATCACAAAACGGCGCAGCTCTTTCTCGCCAAGAAAGGCCACCGCATGCATCACCGACTTCACCTCCTGGAGACGATAAAAATAGGCAGAATTCAAAAACCGCATCAGCTTATAAGTAATCGCCACATCAGAGGAGATGATATCCCGCAACCGCTCCATTTCGGTATCTTTTTTGGCAACCTCAGAGAGCAGCCTGAGCAGATTGACCTTGGCGGTGGAAATCTCTTTGATCGCGATCGCCTGTGGTTTACAGAAAAAATAGCCCTGGAAATAGGCAAAGCCCATCCGGTTGGCCAGGATAAATTCCTCCTCGGTTTCGACCCGTTCGGCGAGCAGCTTCACTCTATGGGGTTTGAGAAAATTGAGCGTGCGGACCAAGGTGTTGAGCGGGGTAAGGCGGATATCGATCTTGACTATCCTGGCCAGTTCCAACAGGGGTTCTAACTTTCGCTGATAGACAAAATCATCGAGTGCGAGGGTGTAGCCACTCTCATTGAGAGCCCGGCAGGCCGAAAGAACCTTGGCCGTCGGCTCGACATCCTCGAGAATTTCCACCACTATTTTCCCTTTGGGGAAATTGGCGGGCAGATTATTTTCCAGCAGTTCCTGGGTGAAATTGACAAAACAGGGGCGGCCGTTAGCGAGGATATCGATATCCCCGGTGAGAAACGCGCTGGAGAGTAGACTGGAGGTCGCCTGCTCTCCGCTTACCTGGCCAAGCATCTTCCCCACCGGACCGCGATAAAGCAATTCGTAGCCGAACAGCCGTTTCTGGGTGTCGAGAATCGGCTGTCGGGCAATAAACTGTTCCATGCTTTACCAGCCCGACGGGCCTTGCCTCTCTTGAAAAGAACCAGGAAAACGGCGACGCTCTGCGGCACCGCCGAACAACTGTAAAGTTTACCGGCGGCGCATCAACCTCGAGAAGTAATTCCGTAGTTGTGCCTGCGACTCCGGCTCGACAACAGTAAAATGGACCGCAACTGCCCCGCTGCTTTCCACCCTCGCTACCACTGCCCGGGCCTGAAATTCCGCCTTTTCTGGAGTGAAAGCGATGGTGATCAACACCCTGTCCCGTATCGCCAAAGGCAAACTGAGCTCCTCAAAAACGCAACCGCTGGTCGAGGCATTGATCAGCTTAGCCTGCCCTTCATCATAGGCAGTCTTATAGCGTAGCGGATGATGAGCGCAGGGAAAACGCAGGGCACCACGTTTTGACGTCATTTTTCCTCAGCCAATGGGGTGAATCATCGAAGAACTCCAAAGTTCCCGCCACTCCGGTCAACTGCCGCCACCAGAGGCAAAAGCCCCGCAGATTTTGGCAACAGCCAAAAGAAGAGGTGGTATCCCAGAGAATTACCACAGAAAAAAAATCCTGGCAAACCCAATCCCTCCCCCCACACCCCTTCCCCCAGCGGAGAGGATAAGGATTGGCGCCCCCCCATGCCCAGGCGCAGCTATCGACAAGGACGCCGCCGGTCTTATAGTTGCTCTGCACAGCATGCTTTGCAGGAAGCTTTGCCAAAACCGGAGGGTGCACCAGACTGAACGCTGCGCCTGCCACCGGCCCGGCATGACCAAAAAAATTTCACCGGAGAGGACGGTAAATAATGACACACTCACTTTTTGATCCACTGCAACTCGGTGATCTCCACCTGAAAAACCGGATAGCCATGGCCCCGATGACCAGGGGGCGGGCCGGCGAAAGCAGGGTGGCCAATGCGATGATGGCTGAGCACTATTTCCAGCGCGCCTCAGCCGGCCTGCTGATTAGCGAAGCCACAGTGGTCAGCAGACGGGGCATCGGCTGGATCGGTTCCCCGGGGATCTACAATGAAGAGATGGTTGCGGGATGGCGGAAGGTAACCGACCGGCTGCGGCCGACCGGCACTCCGATTTTCCTCCAACTCTGGCATTGCGGCCGGGCTTCACACAGCGATTTCCACGATGGCCAGCCGCCCCTCTCCGCATCGGCGGTCAGGCTGGAGGGAGACGGCATCCATACCCCTTTTGGCAAGAAAGAGTACGAAACCCCGCGACCAATGACCCTGGCGGAGATTCGTACTACCGTGGAGGAGTACCGACAGGCCGCACTCTACGCCAAAGACGCCGGATTTTCCGGGGTAGAGGTGCACAGTGCCAATGGCTATCTGCTCAACCAGTTTCTCGAGTCAAAAACCAATCACCGCACCGATGCCTATGGCGGCAGCATTGAAAACCGGTACCGCCTGCTCGGCGAGGTACTTGCGGCGGTGCTTGAGGTGTGGCCGGCCCAGCGGGTCGGCGTCCGGCTTTCGCCGAACGGGGTTTTTAACGACATGGGCAGCCCGGATTTCCGCGAAACCCACCTCTACACCATCGGCGAGTTGAACAAACTGCGCCTTGGCTATGTTCATATCATGGACGGTCTCGCCTTCGGCTTCCACCAGCAGGGCGAACCAATGACCCTGGGAGAGTTCCGCAGCCGTTTTGACGGCGTGCTGATCGGCAATTGCGGCTACAGCAGGCAGGACGCCGAACAGCGCCTGGCTGATGGCAGCGCCGATATTGTCGCCTTTGGCCGACCCTATATCACCAACCCGGATCTGGTCGAGCGGTTCCGTGCTGACCGGCCCCTCACGCCCTGGGACGACATGGCCAAGTGGTACACCCCGGGACCGGAGGGCTATATTGACTACCCGCCCTCTGATCATTGAATGGAGAGTTGACTGGAGCGATTCCCGGCTCTGTTTGGCGATTTATGCCTGAGCCGGTTTCCGCCGCTTTTTTTGGCCTGGTACATTGCCTCATCGGCGCAACGGAGGAGTTCCGCTTCGTTGCTGCCATCTTCCGGGTAGAGGGCAATACCGCTGCTTGAGGATATCTGTACC
The DNA here is from genome assembly GCA_036350955.1 of Desulforhopalus sp. Taxonomy (GTDB): domain Bacteria; phylum Desulfobacterota; class Desulfobulbia; order Desulfobulbales; family Desulfocapsaceae; genus Desulforhopalus_A. Next base: position 5,040 of record JAZBOD010000341.1, read on the forward strand.
GCATGTTCCCCAAGGTGAAAGGGACGATAAAGCGCCCGCCGTAATTTTTCCGCCACGGCCAGGGCATCCTCCTCGGTGTCGAGGTTGGGCAGGAGTACGACAAATTCGTCACCGCCAAGACGGACGACGGTATCTGATGCCCTTACCTGCTGGAGCATCCGTTCTGCCACTTTTTTGAGCAAGAGATCGCCCTGGGTGTGACCGAAACGGTCGTTTACCGGCTTGAACCGGTCAAGATCGATAAAAATCAACCCGAGCCGGCGCCGCTCACGGAAGGCCAGCCCAATTGCCTGGCGCAACCGATCGTAGAAAAGGGTCCGGTTAGGCAACCCGGTCAGCAGGTCGTGGTGCGCCAGATACTCGATGCGGTCAACTTCACTGCGGTGCTCGGTGAAATCGGAAAAAACCGTCACATGGTGGGTCACCTCCCCGGCCCTGTTCCGCACCTGGTTGGCTGACAGCCAGGCGACAAACAGCTCTCCACTCTTCCGTCGGTTGTGAACCTCGCCGGCCCAATGGCCCTCATTTGCCAGGATCTCACTGAGTTGTAGATAAAATTCGGCAGACTGGGAGTCGGCAGCGAGCAGGACTGCGCTCTCACCGATAACTTCACCA
>JAZBOD010000342.1:0-3647 GCA_036350955.1 Desulforhopalus sp.
GGGGTCATGCCGTGGGCCATGTGGTGTTCCACTGCTTCGACCACCACGATGGCGTCGTCGACGACAATGCCGATGGCCAGAATCATCGCAAACATCGTCAAAGTATTGATGGTAAAACCGAGCAGGACAAAAACGGCAAAGGTGCCGACCAGGGAGACCGGCACGGCAAGCATCGGGATCAGTGTCGCCCGCCAACTCTGCAAAAAGAGAAAAACCACCAGCAGCACCAGCAGCAGCGCCTCGAAGAAGGTGTGCATCACCGATTCCAGGGAGGCCCGGACAAAGACGGTGTTGTCGTGGACCACCTCATACTGCAGGTCGTTGGGGAAACTGCCACCGAGTTCGGCAAGCGCGGCGCGGATCAGTTCCGAGGTTTCCAGAGCACTGGCATCGGGGGTGAGGCTGATGGAAAAAGACGCCGCCGGTTTGCCGTTATAGCGGCTGACAAAGGTGTAATCCTTGGCCCCGAGCTCAACCCGGGCGACATCCTTGACCCGGATAAAGGAGCCGTCCGGCAGGGCCCGGACGACGATATTGGCAAACTCCTCCGGCTCGGTCAACCGGCCGCGAACCTCGACGCTGTACTGGAACTGCTGCTCTTCCGGGGCGGGCAGCCTGCCCACCTGCCCGGCCGGAGCCTGGACATTCTGTTCCTGGATCGCCCGGAAAATGTCGGTGGGGGTCAGACCGAGGGTAGCCATCCGGTTGGGGTGGAGCCAGACCCGCATGCCGAACTCCGAGCCAAACAACTGCACATCACCTACCCCCTTGACCCGTTTGATGGTCTCGACCAGATTGATCGCCGCATAGTTGGCGAGAAAGAGTTCATCATAGGTCCCTTGCGGCGAATGCAGGGCGATGTACATCAGCGTATCCGGGGTGGTCTTCTTGGTGGTCACCCCGGAGGTGAGCACATCGCCGGGCAGGACGGCGTTGGCCTGGGAGACCCGGTTCTGCACCTGCACCGAGGCGATATCCGCGTCAACCCCGAGTTTAAAAGTCACCTTGAGGGTGTAGGCCCCACTCCCCGAGGAGTTGGAGGACATGTAACTCATCCCCTCAACCCCGTTGACCTGCGCCTCGATCGGCAGGGCGACCCCCTCCTCGACCACGCCGGCATTGGCGCCGGGGTAGAAAGCTGAAACTTGAATGGTCGGGAGAGTAATCTGCGGAAACTGGGCGATGGGCAGGCCTAGACCGGCAATACCGCCGGCGAGCAGGAGGATCAGCGAGGTAACTACGGCAAAGATCGGCCGATTGATAAAAAATTTCGCCATCGCTCGCCCCTACTGCCCGGATGTTGCCGGATTGAGCAGAATGGGGGTCACCACCATCCCGGGGCGGGCTTTCTGCACCCCATCGACAACCACCCGCTCGCCGGCACCGAGTCCCTGTTCGACCAGCCAGGACTCACCGCGCCGCACCCCGAGCTGCACCGGCCGCAATTCCGCCCGGTTGTCGGCGCCGATCACCGTGATAAAATACCGGCCGAGGGTCTCGGTTACCGCCCGCTGCGGGACGAGGATCGCCTCGGCCAGATCGCTGTAGTAGATCCGTACCCTGCTGTTCATCCCCGAGCGGAGCAGGTCATCGGGATTGTCAAACAAAGCGCGGAGGGTAAGCGTGCCGGTGGTCGGGTTGACCGCCGGGTCGCTGTAGTCGATTCGCCCAGACAGCCCGTAGACCCGGCCGTCGGCGAGAACCAGTTCCACCGGCAGTTCCGAGCCTCTCGCCCCCCCGCCCTGAGCCGCGGCCTCTCTTCTTTGCCGTGCATAGGTGAGATAGTCGGTCTCGGAGACACTGAAATAGACCGCCACCGGGTCAAGGGTGGCAACCGTCGCCAGGGGGGTCTGGCCGGCGGTGACCAGGGCACCGACCTCAACCTTCTGCAGGCCGATCCGCCCGGAGAGGGGTGATCGTATCCGGGTATACTCAAGGTCAAGCCGGGCACGCTCAACCGCGGCGCGTTTGCTGGCGACCACCGCCGCCTCCTGCTCCGCCTGGGCAACGGTCTGGTCAAAGACCTGTCGGGGGATGGCGTTGTCGGGAAGCAACGGTGTGTAGCGCTCCACATCCTGAAGCACCCGGGCCAGCGAGGCCTGGGCCTGGGCCAGATTCGCCTCGGCATTATTCAGGCTGGTCTGATAGGGCCCGGGGTCGATGACAAAGAGCAGGTCACCCTCCGCCACCTTCTGCCCAGGCTGGAAATGCATTTCCAGCAGGTTGCCGCTCACCCTGGCGTAAAGTTCAACCTCCCGGTAGGCCTTGATCTCCCCGACAATGTCGATCGACAGCCTGGCCGGCTCGGGGGTGATCTGCATAACCGTTACCTCTGGAGGGGGCGGTGCCACCGTCTGGGTTGCAGCTCCGGCCCACTGGCTGAACTGCAGAGCAAGTGACAACCCGATCACCAGGGTAAATGGGTTCATTTTCCTCATCAATGACCGTCCTTTTCTTGCCCATCGTGATCGGGCTGATCTCTTTGAATCGTTCGACTGTACAGCCGGCTAGCGGATTCCTGCCGTCGACTCTATTCCCTTCCCTGCCGATTGACAAGGGAAGAGTACAGTGCCTGGGAGATAAAATTCTCGTTTTTTGCAAAAAAGCGCCTGCCTCAAGACATCTCATTTTCTCTGCTGCCGGGGATGAACGGAAAAGCCATAAATAAGCGGAGGGAATTTACCTGTCAATGACTTGCAATCTTTAACCAAGTCCCTACATATCAAAAGATATCGGCCAATTCGCCGTAAATTGTGTCACCGGCAGGAGGGAAATCAGGCTGATCTGCCGAAACAAAGGTAAAAGAGCAGCGCGTAGTGCCGCGATGTTCAACAGAAAAACATTACGAAAGAGCCTTTTGCAAAACGGAGATTTTCGTTGAAAATCAAGGCATGCGAAAAATTTTACTTCAGGCGTAGTTGATATTCCAAGGATAAAATTTTGAGCATAACGCAGATTTTGGGCGAAAAGATGGTTTTGCAAACCGCTCGAAAGGAAAATATTATGAAAATGAAAAAGACCATCAGTGCAGGCGCCCTGGTTTTATCGGCATCTCTTGTTCTTACTCCGGCATACCTGTTCAGCGCCGATACCGCCAAGGCACCGGAAGCACTAAGTGATATTGCCGGACAGGCTGCGGCGGTTCTCGAAAAAGTCAACATCAACAGTGCAAACGTTGACGCTCTGAGCAGTATTCCCGGCGTCGGTCCCAAAATCGGCGAAGCCATAGCCGCCTATCGCGAGGCAAACGGTGCCTTCTCCAGTGTCGCCGACCTGGTGAATATCGAAGGTATTGACGCCGCTCTGCTTGAGAAGATTACCCCATTTCTCACTATATAGTCCTCGGCTTTTGCCTGAAGGGACCAGGCAGATGAAGGGCATGGGCAACCACCCATGCCCGCGGATCGACCTCGGCCATCGCCGGGTGCTGGCATTGCGCCAGACAGCGGATCAGGGTAGACTGGATGATCCTGTGCTGATTGCCGATATCTCTTCCGTCGGCCAAAAGAGACCTTGAAGGGAGTGCAGGTGGATATGGACACCCCGACCGCCAGAAAACATTTTGCCCGAGACCGTTTTGCCGAACTGACCGGAATTGAGATTGTTGAGGCGGGCAAAGGGTACTGCAGGGCGAAGCTGGTCCTCGA